>CANFNN010000019.1 GCA_947448095.1 Bacteriovoracaceae bacterium
CGCAAAAGAATTTTTAAATTTTTCCCATTCATTTCAAAAGTCGCAAGCTCCCAGCCATGTTGCCCAAAGGTACTTACGTGAGGAAAGTTATCTAAAATATTTCCAAACGTAATTACTCCCGGATTAATCGTCATCCCTTCAAAAAAAGCTAGGTGAACACCAATGTCAGCACCCGTTGCGTCGGCTGCCATCTTGGCCATATTCTCACCCCAACAAGACTTTTGAATCACGGGATGCCCGTCTTCATAACCTGTCAGCTTAATTTCTGACGATCCAATCACTTCATCAAATCGATTATTAAATAAATGGTCTCTGTCGTGCTCAGTTTCCTGAACAAAAAGACTCATATTAGCGTCTTCTTCCATCGGTGAAGCGATATCGATGAGTTTATATTCCACGACTTCAACTTGATGATTTTCTTTTACGTCAATCAGAAGACTTCCAACCACCAGTCCATGCGAGGCTGCCTGAACAATGGGGATAAGTTTTTTATCGCGGTTTTTCACCATCAAGGCCTGATCTAAACGCTTATGATCATGTCCCCCAACAACGAGATCAATCGCTGTAGAGCTTTGAACAAGGAGTTTATCAAAAGATGTCCCAATGTGAGTCAGAGCAATTACTAAATCTTTACCGGCATCTTTGGCCTTGATGGCCTCTACGTTACCGATTGAAATCGGCTCATTAATATAACCGGGAGTCATCGAGTACTGGAACTCTGGTTCAGCTGTTGTAAGTCCAATGACTCTTATTTTCATTCCGTCTTTTTCAATATCGGCATAAGGCTCAACTAAATCTGTTAATCCCATTTCGGGAGTGCTGACAAGATTGGCGCTAATAATTTTTGTTTGAACATTTGCTCTTCGGATTTGATTGGCAAGGGTCTTTCCACCCATGAGGAAATCGTGATTTCCTACAACGGAAATTTCGGTTTGAAAAATTTCAAGGGCCTTGAGTGAGTTGGCCCCTTCATTCGTGAGATAATAGGAAGTTCCGTCACTAAAATCCCCACCATCAAGAATTAGAGTTGGAATATTTTTATTTTTAGACTCAATTTTTAATTGATCGATTTTCGCCTTAATTCGGGCATAGCCCCCACGATTGTCTTTATAGCCAGAAAAATAAGAATGAAGGTCATTGGTGTGAATGATGTGCAGAAGCTTGGCGTGAGAGGACACACTAAAAACACACAGAAAGAGGCACAATAGATTTTTCATAGAGGTAGTATTAGCAAGCCAAATGCCAAAAATGAAGGAGTTTTAGGCCGTTTGGGGCTTCATTTTCTCATCACCTGCCTAAACTTTAAACAAGAGGCTTGACCCAAATAAACCAAAGTTAAGATGTATTTTTTTCAAACCTAGAAACAAAGGCTTGGCCCCCCTGATACAACCCCCACCAATCAGGAGAGAGAAATGAAATTGCTAGGACTTATTTTGGGTTTATTGATCACCGTCCCCCTTTATGCTCAAACGATTAATGTTGAGATGAAGCTTGGTGAAGTGAATCCTGATGCTACCCAGGCCCGTTTTTTTAAAGGTGAGCCGGCCTATGGGCTTTCAGATGCCTTTGCATCTGTTACTTGCTGGGGCAAAGAGGGTAATTCTTTTCATTTAGAAATTGAAAAAGGCGGCAAAGAATATGACGCTCAGTTCGGCTCGACACAGGAATGCAAGGATCTGATCAAAAAGGCGAAAGGCTTCCTAGGTATGAACTACGGCACCATTCGTTTTATCCTGAACACCAAATCAAAGAAGCTTCTTTCTTTTGAAAGAATCTAGACCTCAGTTAGCCCCGTGCGTGAGGGGTAAAACGTCTCATTCAGAGAAAAGTTAGGCCCACAAATCGTGGCAAAGCGATTGCAATTCATCTTTAGTCCCAAGGGCCTAAAACGAAACCAGTCAAGGCAATCATCATGCAAGTGAACTACAAAACAGAAATATCTGGAACTGTCGAAACGGCAGTCATCAAAATTACCGATGCGCTCCTCAAGGAGGGCTTTGGTGTAATTACACGAATTGATTTGCATACAAAGATCAAAGAGAAGCTCAATAAAACCATTCCTCCGACAGTGATCTTGGGTGCTTGTAATCCTAGTTTGGCGTATGAAGCTTTTAGCATCAATCCAGATGTGGCGAGCCTTCTTCCCTGCAACGCTGTAGTCAGAGAAATTGTCCCAGGATTAATTTCAGTTGAGCTTGCAATCCCCTCGGCCTTAATGAAAATACTGGAAGACAAAAAGCTTATCCAACTAGCGGGTGATGCTGATAGGATTTTGGAAAAAATAATTAAGGATCTGCATTGAAAATTGCTCTGACCCTTTTTATCGTATTTTTGACATTTGCATTAGAGGCCAAAACCGTTAACTATGAGCTGACTGCCACCAAAGGAAAAATCAACCTCAGTGGAAAAGCCGAAGTAGATTTTGCTCTGATGCTCAATGGAAATATCCCTGCACCAATTCTAGAATTTACCGAGGGTGACGAAGCCGAGATTGTTGTAAAGAATATGATTCCAGATGATGAACTCTCGATTCACTGGCATGGAATCCTTTTGGATCCATTGATGGATGGAGTTCCCTATGTAAATACCCCCCCTATCTATCCCGGAAAAAGCTTCACCTTTAAATTTAAACTCAGACAAAACGGAACGTACTGGTACCACTCACACACAAATGTTCAGGAACAAAAAGGCATTTTCGGCGCTATTGTTATCCATCCCAAGATTAAAAAAATAAAATACGACAAAGACCTCGTCGTCGTGTTGAGTGACTGGACGGATGAAAATCCTTCACAGGTTCTTAAAAACCTCAAAAAAGATGGCGACTACTATCTATATAAAAAAGATACCGTTCGCTCATTGTGGGGAGCCTATCAGGCGCACTCGATGAATAACTATCTCATGAATCAATGGACCCGGATGGGTGGAATGGATTTATCAGATGTCGGTTACGACGCCTTTCTTAGTAATGGAAAAAAAGACTCACAAGGACTCGTAGCTAAAAAAGGCGAAAAGATCCGTCTTCGCATTATTAATGCGGCTGCCTCGTCTTATTTTCATGTCTCGCTTGGTGACTTGCCCATGAATATCATTTCACTCGACGGAGTCGACAGTAAACCAACTCTCGCCAATGATTTCTTGATTGGGATGGCAGAAACTTTTGATGTTTTGTTCGAAATCCCCGAAGAAAAAAACTATGAACTCAAGGCGACTGCCCAAGATGGAACGGGATCCACTTCAAGCTGGATTGGCGAAGGTGAAAAGATTCACGCTCCCGCGAGAGCACTGCCTGATCAGTACGCATCCATGGATCATGTTCAAATGGATCATGGTGATCATCATAATCACCACTCCTCAATGATAATCCCCTCTTTTTCGGTTAACGATGCCGAAGCCAAAGAGACGACAGAGTTTTCGCCCTCTCTCCCGAGGCATGATGTGAAATTAGTTTTAGATGGAAGCATGGAGCGCTACGTTTGGTACATAAATGGCAAGGCGATCCATCAAGAAAGAAATATTGTGATTAAGCAAAATGAAGTGATCCGATTTACTTTTGTGAATAAAACCATGATGCATCATCCGATGCATCTGCATGGCCATTTTTTCCGAGTCCTGAATAAGCACGGCGAAAACTCGCCCTTAAAACATACCGTTGATGTAGCTCCGCACACGACTAAAACTATAGAATTCTATAGTAATGAGCCTGGTGAGTGGATGCTTCATTGCCACAATCTTTATCATCTCAAAGTTGGGATGGCGCGCGTAGTGAAGTATTCCTCCTTTACGCCAGAGAATGAAATAAAGCATTTTCAAAAACACGACCCACACCTGCATGACCACCTCTACTACCGAGGAATGCTTGAAGCTGCCACGAATCACACTCAGGCGCAGTTAAATTTGATGAATACCTGGAATGAATTAGAACTTCGCACTGAACTTCGAAATGATTTTGGCTGGCAAGGTGAAGGTGATGCACTTTATAAGCGCTGGATAGGCCGCTGGTTAAATCTCATTGTCGGGGGCACACTCGTTAAGCGTGAAGGAGCGGCGGTCGCAGGATTTGGATATGTCCTTCCCTTCTTGTTCCATACCCACACGCTAATAGATCACGAAGGCCGAATGCGCTTAGATCTTAACAAGAGATTTCAATGGACCAAAACAATTTATACCAATGCTGAATTCACATTTCGTCAAAAACAAGCATCCGAATTTGAGATATCATTGATGTATCAAAAATACTGGGACTGGTCAGCCGGACTCATGCTGACTGAGCACAGTGCAGGACTTGGTGCCCAATATAATTTTTAGGTGAGTCAAAAATAAATTATCAAGATTTCTTATGCTTCCTCCATTTGACACCCAAAAAGAAATCAACAAAGCTGTAAAGGATTTGAATGCCTAAAACTTTAAAGGAGTTTTATGTCACATCTTTTTCTGCTTATTGTGGCGTCCCTCTTTTCTCTCTCAGCTTTCGCATCAACTGATCAACCCAAACACATTATTTCTATTGGAACCGACGGGCTTGGTTGGAGTGGTCTCACCACATTTTTTGATTACAACAAGAGCAAGAGCGGAATCAAGGATTCTGAAACCAGCGGAGGAAGTTTAAAATTAAATTATAATTATGTTTTTGCAAGTCGCGTGATGGTGGGTGGGGACCTATATTTTGATAGTGAAAAGAATATAACCAAATCGGCAAGTGGCGCCAAAACCACGAATGAAACCACTCTTTCCACTATTGCATTGTCAGTTGGATACAATTTTAATGACGATCTTTTTAAGTCGTGGTGGATAAAAACATTAATCGGGGTAGGTTCAGTTCAAACAGAGATTCCTAGTTCGAAAACAGATAATGGAATAAGCTTTATAACGATTGAGGGCGGGAAAAGATTTAGTTTTGCGACTTGGGGCCTTCAGAATTTTTCCTATGCTCCCTCAGTGGCAGTGACTTCGGCGGCGTACTCCAAGGATGCCGTGGACAATGGTCTCAATACTTCGACCACTGTCCAAATCAACATTCTAAAGTTTGATATTTTGTTTTAGAAATCTTCTTCATTTTCGACAGATGTTTCTTCGAAAAGATCTTTCGGACTCGTGCGATCAGTTAGTTTTCCTGCCATGGAATCAAGAGCACGTAAAAGCTTATCTGAGGCCATCTCAATTGCTTGATGAATCGTATCTGCATGATGACTCACTACGATTGGTTGATGATGAGAAATGCGTGCCTCTAATAAACAACGTTTATCATTTCCACCAGTTTTTCCTGCATTTTCATCTGAAAGATGAACTTCAATTCGAGTGATGGCGACTTTAAATCTGGCAAATGCTTCAGAGAGGCTACTTTGAACGTAACTATTTAGTTCCGCGCTTCCTTCAATGTTATGATCAGTGTTGACTTGAATGTTCATGCTGTCCCCTTAGGTTCTTGTTCACGAACTTATTATATGACCGGCCGATAAGAAAAGCGACTAAACATCATGTTGCAACGATGCATCAAGATGAGGAATTGAGACAAAAACCAAACCAGTCGGTTGACCAAAATCCCGCTCGCCCCAATAATAATATCTATTTAAAGGAGCCTTGGATGAAATGGATACTTCTGTCGTTACTAGTTTTTTCTTGCACGAATTTAAGGGTCACTCCTAGTTCAATCAACACTTCAAATAACATTGGGCAGTTGGTGGAATCGAGCGGTGAGCCGAAGCACTGTGAAAAACTCATGAGTTATAAATACTGCGTTTGGGATCAGGATATTTTTGTTTTCAAAAATGATAAGTATCAAGAAACGATTAAGATCACTCCGAGTGAAATGAATTTTAAAGTTCTAGTGCTGGCCTATGCTAAGCAGTCCCCCAAAGGGAAAAAAGTTTTCATTCAATCATCTCAAAAAAATATTGAATGGGAGAAATATGCTCCTATGTTAAAAGCAAGTTTAGTGGCGAATGAAATTCTTGTCGTTGATTCTAAAGAGGCCAGTGATCAAACTCTAACAGTAGATTACGGAGCTAAAGGCTCTAAAGTGAAAACCGTTTTTAAATCATGGGGTGATAAAAAAGGTAAGAAAAAAGAAATTGAAAACACTCATTTTCTTACGTTGAAAGCCTTTGATTCAAAAACGTTTAGTGAAGGAGCGAAGCTTAAAGAGGCATGGAAACTTAAGGTCACAAGTGCCGGTCCAACAACTGAAATTTCAAAAGTCATGCCTGCACTTATCACAGCGGCTTTACCATATTTGTTGGTGGAAGAAAATTCATCAGTGAAAGGTGTAATGAACGAAAACTCTCTGCATATGATTGCCCTGACACATTTTTCTAAGCAATAAGATATTTCTTCCCCACATGAAAGTGTGGGGACTTACCTTTTGAAAGCTTCAATCAGAAAAAAAATCCCCGAAATAAATAAAAGTGGCCCCCCAAGAAGCCCTAAGCTAGCCTTGAGCAGGAGCTTCTGACTGAGGTCTTTTTCTGAGTTATGGGATACAAACACTTTTTTCATGCTGAAAACGACATCATGATCTTCGACCATCGTAAAAAACAATTTACACTTTTGAAGATAAGAACTTTGATGGGAGAGATTGTAATCAGTAAAAATCTTATTTTGAATATCTTTATGAAGCTGGGTCAATTCAGCAGAATCTAGTTTTGAATTTCCATCTTTGTCATACATCTTCACGATCTCCGGATTTGACTTGGCTTGTTCCAGAATGGCCTGAACCTCTTCAGCAACAGGTTTATTTCGGGTACCAAATATATTTGCACCCGAACTTAACCGCGTAGTCTCACTCTCAGGAGGATTAATAGTCCCACCAAGGACATAAAGAGGGTCGTTAGCTTTAAACACTTTCTCCGACATTCGATAATTGCTTGAAGAAAAAAAACCGGCCTTGTTTTCGATATTGAACATTTTGTATTCATGAAGGATTTTTTTTGCACTTGCAGGAAGATCAAAAGATCGGTTATTAAAGTTCACAAGCTTGTCGTGCATTTTTTCCTGAAAGTCGCAATGTTCGAGATCTATTGCCGCGAGATGCTCACTCTTATCTTTGATATAAAGAAAGGGACAAGAGTAAAAATAATTAACCGTTACCCACTTTTTATTTTTCCCACTCCCTCTTTGCTCTTCAATGTGCCAAACAAAGCACACTCCTTTAATTCCAGTTAACGGAGCAGTGATAAAATCTCCCGGAGCACAGACCACTTTCCCCTGAACCTCAACAAAACTTCCTACAGCAGCAGAGGAAATTTTTGAGGTTGGGATATCACCCATCTTGCGACGGAGTTTTAGCATCTTGAAGCCGTTCCAAAACCCGTAGGCTCCAAAACCCATAGCAAAAATAGCGGCTTTAATACCATCCGTTTCTGAATTATTACTCATTCGCGGCGACGTTTAATCGTTAAATCGGGAACCACTTTTTCTTCTGATTTTACTTCAAACATTTGCTTTCGTTTGTATCCTAAGCGGTTTGCAAAAAAGACATCTGGAATTTGTTGGATTCTAGTATTGAAGACGTTTACCGAATCATTATAAAACTCTCTTCGGTCGGCCAGAGCTTCTTCCAAACTTGAAAGCCTTGTTTGAATTTGCATGAAATTAGTATTGGCCTTGAGTTCGGGATAGGCCTCGCCAACGGCAAGTAAGCCTTTAATCCCGGCCGTGACTTCGTTAAAGCCCGCAGCTTTTTCTTTCACATCCCGCCCCTGAACCATTTTTTCTCTTGCGGACATAATTTTTTCAATCATCTCTGCTTCGTAATCGACATACTGCTCACATAGTTTTATCAGTTGAGGCAACTCATCATAGCGCTGCTTTAAAATGACATCAATATTTGCCCAGGACTTATTCACATTCTCACTCACCGCTAATAAAGCGTTATAAATTTGAATGCCGATAACAATGACTGCTACAAGCATGAAGGCAATAAAAACCACTGCGCCGATTGCGATAAATTCCATTAGACATCCTTTGATCACATTCTTTCGGCACAAGTGCTTAGAATCTTTAAATCCTTAGCTCAAAAGGTGGCGGACAGAATTTGTCCAACTAATCTTTTAGACTTCAGAAATGGGATGCCAAAATAAAAAAATGATCACGGGAAATTATTCCAAGAAGGGACCAATTTGGATTGCCTGTTTTCCCCTCATTCACCTGAGTGCTCATGCCTTGACTCCCTATAAATGTTTAGAGAGTTTAAGCTTGAGTCTTGAGCAACTTATTGAGAAGGGACCATTTGATTTCGAAATCAGAATCACCGACAACGCTCAAATTGTTCTCCTTACCGATGGGAGCGAGGCCTTCCATGCTTTTCTTCAAACTCGCATCCTGGCTTCCTTTCCTGTTTAGACTTTCTCTCTAGATTTTATTTAATTTCGTCCTTTTTCCAACAATCGTTATTGGAATGACAGAAATTGTGAAGTTCTTTTACCTGACAATAGGACTCCTCTAAAGCAACATGGCCCATTATTAATTCAGGCACGGGAGTCCACTTTGGAAATGAGAAAGCTTAATGAGCTAAAAGCATCTAACCCCTATTTACGTCTGGGCACAGATGTCACTGAACTCGAAAAATCGATTCAAACATTAGGTCTGATTGCTCCCTTAGTAATTTCTCCCGACAACGTCATTTTGGCAGGAGCTCGCCGCTATCAGGCGATGCTCAATTTAGGATTCACAGAAGCTCCAGTCATGGTGATTGATAAGAACCCGCTAGAAAAAGAACTCATCTCCATTGATGAGAATTTGGTCCGTAAAGATTTATCAAAAATGGAAACAGAATCTCACCTTCGTCGTGCGAAAGAAATCTATCAAGAACTTTATCCCAATGCTGATGTTGAAGTGCAAAGCACTGAACCAGAAGAAGATTCAGATGAGCCTAAAATCAAAAAAGTGATTTTACCGGCAGAAAAATTTCTCAATATGGTTTCTGAAAAAACGGGTCTTTCACCGAAACAAATTCACGAAGCCATTAATCGTGACGAAATGGCCGCATCAGTTGTCAAAGAGGCCCGTCTCAAAGGTGAACTTTCTCTGAGTCAAACGAACGAGATTGTGAAACTGAATAAACAAGACCAGAAGTCTGCTCTCAAACATATTCAAGAGCTTCCAGTTCGCGAGATTAAAAAGTTTGTGAAGCTTGCAAAAGCTCAAGGTGTTCAAGAAGCTATCTCCGCAACACCGAATGTTCCTTTCCAAAAAGAGTTTCAAGAAATTGATATGGGTCTAAAAAAACTTATTAAAAAATTCAAACAGTTTCAAATGGAAGGAATTGATGTTGCAAACTTTCCCGATGAGACTCAAGAGCTTTTCGGAGAACTGATGAAATTCTCCGACGCTGATAATTTTTCTTCTCACTCACGTGATGAAGACCGGGAAATGGATTCGCTTCAATAAGCTTTTTTAGTGAATCGTGAATAAACAGTTATTGCCGCCAGTACTCATATAGTTTCCCGCAACCAGCTTAGTTAAAAAAGCCTGGGGAGTACTTGGCGAGGCGGGAGTTGATCCCCAGTAAACCGCAAATAGTTCTTCTCCAATCATGAGACCGTATTCAGGAAATGTGCTGTTGTCAGTGGCGCAGAATTTGACTGGAGTGACAATCGTTCCACTGGAACCTGCGAGCCCCGGAATCCCCTGGACCCCAGGCAGGCCTTGTTCCCCATTCAGCCCATTCACTCCATTACAAACCTCCACTGCACTAGCTGAGCTACTGGTGATTTTAACACCACCTGAAGGGCACGTGGGGCTTGAGGCAAGACTTTCAAGGGTAATGGATTCATTTGTACCATTGGTTCCGTTGGTGCCGTTCGTGCCATTGCTACCGTTGCTACCGTTGATCCCATTACACAAGGCCTTAACCTTCACGACGGATTCATCTGGCGATAAAACTCCATCGGAATCGTTATCATGGAAAGTAAAAATAGAAATTCCCCCACTGGCACAGGCAAGTCCAGGAGCAATGTCGGCAAAATCCACACTGATTGGGCCTTCAGTATTGACCAAGGCGGCGGTGACTCCCACACCATTGGATCCGTCCTTGCCGTTTCTTCCACAGGAAACAAGAACTAATACGCAAAAAAGAATTAAAGAATTTTTCATGGCCCTACCTTATGACGTTTGAAGACACCCACAATCAAGAGAGCAACAAGTGTGCCAACAAAAAGCGACAGAAAAGTAGCATTTACTAGGGGCCAAAATGGCCTTGGCATTCATTTGGCCCTAGATATTAAGGAAGAGGTAGACCGTCAACGACTTGAATTAAATTACTGTCCTGATCAATTTTCCAGACATCAAGTCGACTTGGATTAAGTGGATCAACGTTCGCAACCGCAAAGGCCTCAAAGCCTCCGGAGAGGTCATAACAATCTCCTGCTTTTCCTTTAGAAAAGTAGCCACGAATACTGGATGAACTTCTCGCGTTGAGATTTTGATAGGACTGTGCAAAGAGCTCAAACGAAGTCGATTTCGCTTTGCCCGAACAGCTATGCATGAACCCAAAAACATAGTGATAATTATTCATCGGCTTATAATCTTTTAGGACTCGAACCAGATCATAGGAATAACGCTTCACCTTGGGATCGTTCTTTAAAACTTTTTCGGCTGCAACAACTGAGAGAAGCGAAAACTTTGCTTCTGACTGCATGAGCTTGGCCCGAAAAAAAATAGAGAAATGACCTGGAAGTAAAAGACAATCTTCTTTTGTGAGCGGGGCGGAACAGGCAGATAAAAGATTCAGTCGATCCGAACAAGCCGAAGCGTGAGTGTCACTACAGTCTTCTTGAATTTTTTTAATAAAATCAAGACCTGCGGGTGAAAATATTTTTTTACCTTTTTGAAGTTCAGAGCAAATTTCTTTGAGGCCATAATGACAAGCGCGCCTAAAATACAAATGAGACAAATTCCCTTCCCCACTAGTTTTCATCAAACGTCCGAGTGAGCGGCAAGCAAAGGGCTCAAACTTATCACAAGCTTTTGTAAGATAAGTATTTCCCTCTTTGCCTTTTCCTTTAGCGAGAAAAGCAATTCCGGCATAGGTGCAACCAATGGTGAGGTCTTTTCCACACAGGGCTTCTCCCACTATAATGGCTTTATCCCAATTCTCGAGTTTGATGTAATAGGCGCCTAAGGTTTCACACGCGGGAAGATCGTGCTTAGAGCAAGCTTTCATCAAAGTGGCTTCATCTTGAGAATAAGCAGCGGGAATCAATAATAGGAGGAGTAAAATAAATTTCATTCAAAGGATGATATAATTGAATCAAGAGAGAGTCAAAAAAGCCGTGAGAGGTTATTCTCACGGCTTTTTCTTTTTTTAGTGGATTGTGAAAAGACAGTTGTTTCCGCCGGTGCTCTGATAATTTCCAGCAACCAATTTTGTAAGGAAGGCCTGGTCATGGTGAGGCGAAGCAGGTGTTGAGCCCCAGTAAACCGCGTATAAATCATTTCCTATCATCAGTCCGTATTCTGGAAAAGTACTGTTATCAGATGAACAAAATTTTACTGGTGTAACCATTGTTCCATTTGTCCCGTTTGTTCCGTTGGTGCCGTTAGTGCCATTTGTACCGTTAGTTCCGTTGGTCCCATTGGTACCGTTTGTTCCATTGATCCCATTAGTTCCGTTCGTTCCATCAACTCCGTCTGTGCCATTGGTTCCGTTAGTTCCGTTTGTTCCATCTGCTCCATCTGTGCCATTGGTCCCGTTAGTTCCATTAGAACCTGTAAGCCCAGGAATGCCTTGCATACCTGTCAGGCCTTGTTCACCGTTCAGGCCGTTGATGCCGTTACAAACTTCCACAGGAGCTGAGCTTCCACTTGTGAATCTCACGCCACCATTTGGACATGTTGAACTTGAAAGAACACTTTCAAGAGTAATCGAAGCATTAACACCATTGGTTCCGTTAGTTCCGTTAGTACCATTGGTTCCGTTCGTACCATTCACTCCATTGGCCCCATCAGCTCCGTTTGAACCATTTGATCCGTTAAGACCATTGATCCCGTTACAAAGTGCTTTGACCTTAATAATGGATTCATCATTATCTAAAGAGCCATCAGAATTGCTATCGTGAAAAGTATAAATTGAGACTCCACCATTAGCGCAGGCCAATCCTGGAATAATATCCGCAAAGTCTACACCTGTGGATTCGGCGTTTAGACCTGAAGTGGAAGCGCCATCAAGGCCGTTCGTGCCGTTGACGCCGTTTTTTCCGCAAGAGACTAAACTAAGAACAAAGAACAAAAAGATAAAGTTTTTCATGTGTTGGCTAAAGCAACATCAAGGCCAATATTGAAACCGGCAAAAACAAGGACTTAGAGAGAACTAAGAACAAGGGATCGTTTATACTTTATACAGGCCTATAAAACCTAGTCATTCGACTTATTCGAGGTAGCCTCTAAGAGAAATTGGTTAAAGGCTTTGAGAACTTTAAACCGCTGGTCAATCACTTTGGCAAAACCAGGACTTAGGACTTGTTCAAGCGTTAAAGGCGAAGAAATGGTGAAGCTCTTAAATTTTAAAAATTCAATGTGTTTATAATCCGCAGGAAAACCTTTCGGTGGTCTCTTCAGCATATGCTCAGTACTTAAGCCCAGAAAATCTTTTTTTAATTTTTTATCTTTTAGGATTTTTTCTAAGTCGTCTCCATGATTTAAAATGTAACGGCGAATACTCAAAAGTTTATCAGCTTCAGGCATCCAGATCCCGGCCGCAACAAAGATTTCTTTAGGTGAGACGTGTAAGTAGTATCCAGGGAGCCCACCTTTTTTTCCGCCGTAAGCAAAATAGGCACCAAAATTTTCTTTGTAAGGATTTTTATTGTCACTGAAGCGGGTATCTCGATTGAACCGAAACACACAATCCTTAACCTCTAGATGCGGCAAGCGGGTATCCCATGAGCTGATTCGAACGATTAACTCCTGCACGAGAAAGGCAAATTCCGCCTTAGCGACGTTATATTCGTCTTTATGGGCGTGCATCCAAGGAGTGTTGTTATTCTTGGTAATCTTCTTCAAAAAGCTGATGGTATTTTTCATAACCAAAATCTATATTTGTGCACCGTTTAAAGACCAGCTTTTTTCTAATTTAATGGCATATTCCTAAAACTTTGATACACCAGCACAAATCATTCCGGAGGTCTTAACAATGATTAAATTTATTATCGCTTTGCTCATCCTTAGTTCGGCCCAAGCTTTTGCCTTACCAGTTGAAGTTAGTCGCCCAATTCAAATCATGGGTGAGAAATCTTTCGACAACAATTCATTTGAATTTGAAGGGATCGTAAAACTTTCAAACTGCTCGGGAGCTTTGATTAAATTCGAAGGTGCTCCTGAAACAAATAAAGGTCTCATCATGACTAACGGTCATTGTGCAGATCTTCCAGGTGGCGGATTCATCAAGCCAGGCCAAGTTCTTGTGAATAAAAAAGTAAAAAGAACTGTTGGTATCTTTGATGCCAAGAAAGCTCTTCACAAGGTCACAACGACTCAATTCCTCTATGCCACGATGACTGATACAGACGTATCAATCTACGAGCTAGAATTGACTTACAAAAACATCAAAGATCAGTTTGATATTGATGCCTATACGCTTGCTCCGACTCATCCAGCTGTTAACGTAGAGATGCAAATCATTTCTGGTTATTGGGAAAAAGGTTGGGAATGCAGTGTAGAAGATTTCATTCCAACACTTAAAGAAGATGCCTATACATGGGTTGATTCGCTTCGCTACAACGAAACTTGTGACACTACTCACGGTACTTCTGGTTCTCCGATCATTGAGCGCAACACTCGTAACGTCATTGGTATTAATAACACTGGTAACGATAACGGCGAGCGCTGCACGATGGATAATCCATGTGAAGTTTCTACCGATGGTACAGTGACAGTCAGAAAAGGGATTTCGTATGGTCAGCAGACTTACACGATCTACTCTTGTTTGAATGAGCAATTTGCTTTTGATTTAAAGAAAGCTGGTTGTGCTCTTCCTAAGCCATAATTCGATTTGCATTGTCCAAGAGGTTGAAATACCTTTTGGGCAATGTTTTTGATCCTGTCAAAATTCTTTACACTTCAGTGTAAAATTCCCCGCCCCTGATCCATTCGTCCGCATTTGCTAGCATAATTAAGAATATGAAAATTTTAATACTTTTGCTTAGTCTTTTGAATATTTCCTATGCCTCCTCAGACGGGGAACATAAATTAGTTTCGGCTTATTTTGATCGTCCCCTGAATTGCCCTCTTCGTTTTTCCAATCTCTCGCAGCTAAGAGACCAAGTTCAGGCCCTCACCTCTTCACTCGGCAATGGATGTACTCAGAACGGGCAACAGGCCCTAAAACAATTGAATTCAAGTGTTGGGAACCTAGAAGGAATTGCTACCACCTGGTCAACCCAACAGGGAACTGATCAAAAGGCCCAAAACGCACAATTGGCCAAAAATGCCAGTCAGGTTTTAGGAAGTTTAAATATCATCACGAGTAATACGGAATGTTTCTATGACATCCGCTCAAGAGGTACTTTGCCAGTGGTATCCGATATTATTATGAGTTTATCGCAACTCGGTCTACTCATCCCAAGTACGACCGGCACTTTGGTTGCGACAGGTGGATATCTTGCTGGGTCAGGCATGAAGATTATTAATGAATTAGTGAAGAAAAAATTTAACTGGAATAGGCCTGAGGAAAGACGCGCATTTTTGGAATTGAATTGTGCTTTTTTTGATAATCGCAGAATCATGGAAGAGATGGGACTTTTTACTCCAGAAACTAAGTCTTTTAGAAGTCAGCTAGTTAATCAATTGAGAGCAGAGCGACTGACACTCATTAAACTACAAAAAAGCCTGGAAGCAGCAATTCTTAAAGATCAGGACGTTTTAGATAATGAGCTTATGTCTATTGATGAAGTCAAAGAAGCAGGCGTGAGTCCCGTGCTCGTAAGAAAACTAGAGGAGCTAAATCAAAATTTATCATCTCGCCCTGCGGATCATGCTTCAAAATGGAAACAACTAACAATTCTATCATCAGTTGCGGTGACATCTATTGAGCTACTGCGCGGATTAAAACTAGAAGAGCCTCAAAATATAAATGCTGCTCAGATGCTTTTGAATAATTTTGAAATCATTCTGCCTGACTTGGCCCGTGACGGAAAAGCCTGGAACGTAAGTATTGATGAGTTTGAGATGAAGTATCGTGGCCCAATCATAGCCTTTGCTGGGCAAGTAGCCAGTGCCGTAAAAAACCAATTGGTATTTCTTGAAGCTGTGGCCAGCGGCAAAGATAAAAACTTAGCTGAGAAACTGTCTCAACAAAAAGTTGGCTTACGTGAATCGCAGGCCACTTCGTGGGGAGCGTCTCAGCGACTCTTTTCAGTCGAAGCAAGAATTCAGGCCTTGGAAAATGCTGAAACGAGTTCACTCTTCTCTCAAGAAGATGAAGGCAAGTCAGATGCCGTGGAAATTCTGGATCATTACCGTAAATTACAAAAAAGTATCTTAGGCAAAGAAGGCAAAGGCTATTTAAAGAATTCCCTCAAACGCATGGATGACGTCCTTTTGGCCTTGAATAAACAGATTAGTCAGTTTGATGAATCTGGGACTCAAAGAGAAAAATGCGCCAGTGCTGAAAAGCTTCGTTTTGTATGGGCGCAGTACAGGTACACGGCCCAAGAATCCTATGATTTTGTCGCTACCAATCAGGACTTGTCTTATTCAAGCTATAAAATTGGCAATGAAAAGCAAAAGCGCTCAAGCACTTATGTGTTGTCGCAAATCTCTTCAGTTGAAGAAATTGATGAAGGAAATAAACCCTTCGAGGGTAGTGTTGGATATTATATGAGTAGTGTCAGATCCCTAATGGACGGAGTTGAAAGCAGGCTCCAAGGATCTGGATGTTTCTAATCTAGATCCATCAATTCAGCAATATTTGTAATCAGGGTCGCTGATTCATAGCTTTCATCGTTTGAGAGATGAGCACTTCGTTTACATCCGGCTTCAGCGTCTTGAACATAATCATTGGCCCCTCTCACGAGTATGCCTTCCACTTCCCCACTGTTCACATTGATAACAGGAGAGCCCGAGTTGCCTCCAAAGGTATCAAGGTTCGCCGTTAAAAAGACATCATTAATATCTCTAATCTGGGCGCCGTCAGCAATTTTAGTGGGAAGACCAGAGGGGTGCCCAACTACCACTAATTCATCTCCAATTGAGGGCTTACCACTGCGTCTGAATCTTAAAGGCTCACGGTTAAGGACTTCTTTTTTGATCTCAATCAAAGTGTAATCCATGTGAGTTTTAGGATCGAGAACTCGCTTCACAATCCGCTCACAGCTAACAAAATTCTTTTTCGGTCTTTTATTCACGAAGGGACCATTCTCAGGCATTTGATAATCAAATAACCAATAATAAAGACCCACTTTGCAACTCTGCTCACCAATACAATGACCAGCAGTCACAATGTGTTTCGGAGACACCAGAAACGCTGTACAGCCGGCGACAGTTGGCTGATTTGAAAAGGCCTCATCAGCACAAACTCCATCCTGCAGAAGTGTAGTGGTATTGAGCTCCCACATTTTATTGAAGGTCCAGCCTTTAAGGCCATAGTTTCGATCAATCCGAGCTAAAGTCGACTTAGCGTATTTTTGATAAGCAGGATTCGCCTCAAAAACATCCCGTCGATTATCCTCACCATAAATAACTTTGGGCGAAGCCCAAACGGAGAGAGACAGAGAGGCAAGAATCAAAAATAGTGAGTTTTTCATAGTCTTAATTATGAGAAAAATTTAAGCGATTGGATAACAAAATATTAAGCGAAATGTGTATAATAGAGCATGGCAAAAAAGAAAGCTTCCAAAGACAAAAAGCCTGACGTCATCGATCCCCTCAAAGAATCCTTTTTCTATTGGGACGGGGACGTCTTAGTGTTCAATGTCCTAGGAACTCCAGGTGCGAAAAAAGATGCCATCGGAAAGCCCAAAGGCAATCAACTCAAAATCAGTGTGACTGAAAAGCCCGTCAGAGGAAAGGCCACTGACCATATGGTGAGGTTCTTATCCAAAATTTTTGATGTTCCAGTATCAAGTATTGAAGTGGTGTTTGGTCAAATGAACGTCAATAAGCAGCTGAGAGTGAAATCTCCGAAGAATTTACCAGACGTTTTTCTCAAACAATCCTAAATCATTAAAGCGAGTTCGCGCGCTCTAGCATGGCGAGCATTAAAACTGAGCACCCTGCTGCAATATCTTCTTGTTTGGCGTTTTCAATTTCATTGTGACTAATCCCACCCTCACACGGAACAAACACCATCGCGGCCGGGGCCACACGATTGATGTAAAACGAATCATGGCCAGCACCACTGATGATAGGCATAGAACTGTAGCCCAGTTGATTCGCGGCTTTTTCCACGGCCTTCACACAATCACGGTTAAAGTGAGTTGGAGGTAAATACCAAATTTCTTTATAATCTAATTTTAGTCCATTATCTTTAGCGGCTTTTTCACAAGCTTCCTTAGCTTCACTTGCCATCTTGGATAAAATTTCATCTTCATTATGGCGAAGATCAATCGTGAAGAAGACGTGACCAGGAATGGTATTGCGTGAGTTAGGGCTACATTGAACTAGTCCTACTGTGGCACAAGCATGTTGATAAGAATTTCCAATTTTATTCACGGCCGTAATCACTGAAGCAGCTCCGACCATCGCGTCTTTTCTAATTCTCATCGGAGTTGGTCCAGCATGTGACTCGACTCCCACCATAGTGACTTCCATCCAGCGCTGACCGAGTCCACCTTGAACGATACCGATTTGTTTTTTGTCGTGCTCTAAAATAGGACCCTGTTCGATATGGGCTTCAAAAAAAGCGTGAATAGGTCTGCCCCCTACTGGCTCAGAACCAGCGTAACCAATGCGGGCCAGTTCCTCTCCCATGGTTTTCCCTTCAAGATCTGGGCGGCTTAATCCGTACTCAAGATCAAAAGCTCCGCCAAAGATTCCCGATGAAACCATGGCCGGCGCAAAACGCGAGCCTTCTTCATTAGTCCAAATAGAAGCTTCAATCGGTCTGAGTGTTTCAATTTTTAAATCATTGAGTGAACGAATCACTTCAAGACCCGCTAGCACACCGTAAACTCCATCAAACTTTCCACCAGTTGGTTGACTGTCGATGTGGCTTCCCGTCACAACAGGAGCAAGAGAATTATCTTTACCCGCTCTTTGAGCAAAAACATTTCCCATTTGATCAATTTTAATTGAGCAGCCGGCCTCTTTGCACCACTTCACAAAAAGGTCACGAGCTTGTTTATCTAAATCTGTTAAGGCCAGACGACACACTCCACCTTTTTCGGTCGCTCCAATCTTGGCCATGTCCATGAGACTTTTCCAGAGGCGATCAGAATTTACGTGAAGGTTCGTTGTCATATAATGTCCTTTTTTAAGTCCCATTATTCAACGCGATTTTGTTTGATTTGTCCTCTAAATTAGTCGCGGGTAAGTACTTCAAGTAACTCAACATGAAAGGTTAAATTCGAGTGAGGCTTAATAAATTGACCTATTTGCCTCTCGCCGTAGCCTAAATGCGCCGGGACAAACAAGGTGCGTTTGCCCCCTTCTTTCATACCGACTAGCCCTTGATCCCAGCCTTTGATGACTCTGCCAGTGCCGAAAACAAATTGAAAGGGCTTACCGCGCTCAAGGGAGGAATCAAATTTTACTCCGTCATCAAGGAAGCCCTCGTATTGAACAATCAAGAGTGCGCCTTTTTGAGTTTCTTTGCCGGTCCCAATTAGGGTGTCAGTGATTTTTAATTCATTCATAGTAGAATTAAAATACTATGAGATGACTTAAGCGTAAAATCATATCCGACAGGTAATATAATAATCCCCACGACCTAGAGTTCATGACAAGTGTTCTTTACTAGACTATGCGACTAGGCCAATCCTTCCCTCTGTAAATCTTGATTTAAGTGTGACATACTGTACAAACGAAACTCGCTTCTGAATTTTGTTCCCTTCATAAAATTTATTCATTCACTAATAAAGGACTGTTCATGAAAGACAATCTGGGAAGTGATTATTTCTTATTGGCCCATGTGGACACTACGAGAGTTCGTTATACTCATAGTGAAAAGCTAGGCATTGAATTTAAAAACGAGATTGATGCCTGGAATAAAATGGCATTTAAATTTCGTGGAGCACGCTGCTCAGAAGTAAGATATGCGCGCAAAGACCTGAGACCACTTATCTATAGTGTGAGGTCAGCTGTCGAGTGGTAAAGATGGCGCCACAAGTTTTGATAATTCACTAATCCCAATCGGTGGTGCTGCCTGCCAAGGCAGCACAAACACTTTTTTCGCAAGCCCCTTACCAATTCTCTCTATTTGTTTTTTCTCTGATCCTAAACGAGCGGTTAGTAAGGGGTCACTCGTTCCAGATGCAAGAATACTTTTATTAATAACCCAAGCGTAGGGCTCAATGTGCGCGCGTCTCAGATCTTCCTGCAAAGCTGCGGCCTGAGAAACCGGCGTGGTTTCC
>CANFNN010000020.1 GCA_947448095.1 Bacteriovoracaceae bacterium
AACAAAGGAAAGTTCAGAGGGAACAATTCTGCTAGCCGATAAATCGACCTTGTACCTTTGGCCGCACCATAATTAGACATGCCTTGGCTTGAGAGAAAACAAAGAGCAATAAAAACCAGGTACCAATTTTTGACAGGGTTACTGAATCTCGCCTGCATGCTTCTCCAGAGTCTTTCTCCTCTGAACCACAACACAAAAAACATTACGGTCGTGACAAAACCAATGAGTCCTAGCTTGATAGAAGACAATCCAAAAGCTTCAAGGACATTTTTCTCACCGGCAAAATTCCATAAGAATGAATTCGCGTGAAAGCGGAAGCGACTAAATACGTAGCCGTCAAAAAAGATCGCCAAATTCAGCGCCAAAATTAAAAGGATAGACCAAATTCTTGAAACATAATATTTCGGAAAAAGAATCACTACCGGACAATATAAAAAGAAATAAACAAGCGACAGAAGCACACCGTAGTAACCGACAAAGGTGCAAAATACATAAGTCCAACTGGATAGACCCTGCGGAATGATCATGCTCTGAAAATAAGTCAGGGCCACAACACTTGTCAGGGCCCAGCCCAAACCGAAAAACATTTTGCGTCCCCAAGAAAGGACGAAGGATTTTTTATTCATGCAGTTAGTCTATACAACATCTTAAGTACCTGAAAAGGCATAAGTCTGTTTGATGTATAAAGTTCTTGTTTGATATACCGAACAATCAGTTTATAATCATCTTCAACAGGAGAAAACGCGTGATTATTCGTCATTCGGGCCAATTATTAGAGCAGCTTAGTCAGGTAGAAGAAAAAATTCAGCAGATGGAAAAATTGATGAAAGAGCTGGAGCTGGATGTGGACAGTGAAGGACTACTCAGAACGTTGTTGGCCAAAAGATACAATTTATCTCTTGGCCAACAAAACTAGATAATTAAAAAATGAAATCGAGTCCTAGACCGTATTGAAGAGCATGGCGCTTATCATATTCAGATGAGCCAGCGTTCGTTTTAAGATCAAAATTACTTCTGTTATCTTGAGTGACAATAAACTTCGCAATCAATGATTCATTAATCAGATATTTCGTATTGAAGACCACCTGGTTATCAATGTGGCTGGTCTGAGTGTATTTAGTCGATCCATCCTTCCCATCCATCTCACCCACGCGAGTGCCAGCAATGCCTAGGGTGATCATGAATTCATGTACCGGACGATATTGATAAAACGCGGCCAGTTTGAAATCAAGCGAGGAATCCATATGTACTCGATTTCCATCAAGTTGTTTGTAGCTTCCATCCATATGGTAGGCCACTCCCCCTGTGAAATAGAACTCATTGGCCTCATTCCACTTTTTCCCGAGACGACCATTCAAATCAAGCGTATTTCTTGGCTCACTATAGTTTGTTAAAAGTGGATTGATGCTATTGCCATCTTTATTCGCCGAACCAACTTCACGGTCGATTAAATTAAGCGAGGCCACAGCACCTACGTCAAAGTTAAAGCCAGTGTCGTTTTGATTAAGCACACGATAGTTCGCGCCAAATTTTGGATTTTGAAATCCGGCATCGTTAGTGTTTGAACTACCAGATCCAATCTTCGTTGTCCCATCAAAGAGATAGTTCAAACCAAGCGTGAAATTGAGTGAGTCATTAAGAGCATATCCAGCATGCGTTTCAAAGAGATAACCGTCCACTTCGTTATCAACTGCTCCGTTTCTTGAGGGCTCATTATTCATGATGGCATCGCCGCCAACATTGAACTGACCTTGTTTAAGAAAATAGTTCAAATCACCAAATTTTAATTCTTCGGCATGAACTGAAGTCACAACTAAAACAGCTGCAACAGCGAGAAACTTTTTCATCAGGAGACTCCTTGTGTATGCCAGAAATTGTACTGATAGACTCCAGAGATTCCTAGAGGATTTTCCTGACATTGGAGGGATTTTTGGTGGTTCAAAATGAGACTGCGTCAAAAAAAAAGGCCCGGATTTCTCCGGGCCCTGTATGACAGAATCAAATCTTTAAGAGATTAGAAACGGTAAGTCATAGATACACGTGACATAAGGTTGTCTGTGCGAAGGTTACCGTTACCACCTGAAGTATCAGTAGAAGTCGGAGCAGCACCAGCTAGAGCAGCAGAGTTACCAATTACGCCATCAACAGTCATTTCGCCAAACTTCAAAGAAGCACCAGCGTTTACAGTTGTTGAGTTAGCGAAACCTTTTTTGTTTGATTTATCTTCTTGAGTTCCCCAAAGCACTTGAGAAACTGACCCACGAAGAGTCAACCAAGAAGCCGCATCGTACTCAAGACCAGCAACTAAAGGAACTTGTGAAGAAGTGTATGATTTACAACCAACACTGAAAGCTGAAGAACAAGTAGCTGCGAAAGTTGCAGAACCGCTATCGTTAGATGCTTTGTTATGTTGAAATTGAGCTCTTGTGAACAAAGTAGCTTTATCGTTTAACTTAGTTGAACGACCAGCACCGATTTGTAATTGATTAGAGCTGATATCAGCATCGTTAGCACCTTTAGCTTTACCAGAGAAATCTCTGTATTCAGCGAAGATACGGTAGTCATTAAGGTTATAAATAGCACCTAATTGGTAGCCAAGTTTACCTTCAAATTTCTGACCAGTTGAATCTTTAGCATTGTTAACTAAGTTGATGTTCGCGAAACCTTCGATATCACCAGCAATTACGCCTAGACGAGTACGAATAGCTTCTTGTTTTGCACCATTAGCTGTTTCATCTTTAGCTGTGTTTGAATAAGTTACGTTAGCACCCCATTTCATACCAGCATCGCCACCAACAAATAAGTCAAGGTTGTTGCTTTCGAAAGTACCAGCACCACCGTTAAGACCAGCAGCTGAACGGTAACCATTTGATGTATTTGATTGAGAACCAAGATAAACACCGTAAACCAAGTTACCCATAGATTTGAAAACACCACCCTCAGCGCGAGGAGAAGTAGTACCATCTTGAGAATTGGTAGTGTTACCGAATTCGAAAGTAGCAAGATCTTTTTGATTGTTTACGTTAGCAGCGTTAAGGAAAACGTTACGGTTATCATTAACATAGAATGATCCGTAAGTGTCTTCGCCAAGAGCTTGTAAACGAGCCTTAGATGCGAATGCAGGTGTTGCAAGAACTGTAAGTCCAAGAGCAACGACTAGCTGTTTTTTCATGAAAATCTCCTTTAAAAAAATGACATTAAGTCATTCGTATTCATGTTTGCGCGAAACTAACTTCAAAATGTAATAAGAAAAGTGTCACGAAAGTCCGTGTTTTTGGCAATAGCTTTTTTTCCGATTGGAATTTTACGAGGTCCTATAAGCGGCAAAACTTTGACGGTTTTTGCCCCGATGCCTATGAAAAAGGCCACTCGAAAGTGGCCTCATGAGATGCGAATGTAAGGAGAAATTAGAAGAGAATATCGAATTTTAAAAAATTAAATCTTAAATCACGACCTGATTTAAAATATGTGTCGCGAATATCGCCCCCATATCTTTTTAAGTTCAAAGAAATGGTAGGGGCATAAGAGATATTTGCGGCAGAATAAGAACCTAAGTCCCATCTTTTTCCTGCTTCAAGATTTAAAAACAAGTTAAAACCTGCTTCTTTACTTGCTCCGGCCTGTTGAAAAGTGGCTCTTTCAATACCAGCAACTGCACCGGCCATGAATGAATTTTTAATGTCGTTAGCTTGGAAGTTATAAAGAAGTCCACCAGCTCCACCGAAGGTAGAAACAAGTGTGTCGTTGCTACCAAAAGTGATGTCTTCACGGTTCCAGTAAGCTTGAGCTTTCCACATAAGACCAACGTACTGATCAAGGTTTTGAGCGAAGTTTAAATTGAATTTGAAGGTCGTAGTATCACGGTCAGCATGTTTTCCTTCTTCGTGTTTGAAAGAAAGAGCACCTGTATAAGAGTAATCAAAAGCATCAAATGAGACGATCTTCGTCTGGGCATAAGAAGCAACTGATAACAAAGCTAGAGCGGCTGCAAGAAACAGTTTCATGTATTCTCCTCGAAAGAATGGATATATTAAAATTTAACTAACTTAGAAGGACTCTGGCCAAAAACTTTTCGTGGGCAAACTCTGGCTTCATGGGAGCAGCTTGACCAAGAAATTTTAGTGTTGGGTAATCAAAACCAATTTGTTCAATCAACGCGTCTTTCACGTCACTGATAAACATCTCATCATCAAAACGAATGTATTCTTTATAAATGTTATTTTCGAAATCTGGAAAAACTCTCTCCAGCACTCGCTTCATTAACTTAATTTTTTGCGCCAAATCTTCCGTTTGAGGCTCTTCATCGTGAATCAAAAATAATCCATGACAAAGTTGTCCTTCAGGAGTGTTTTCAAATTCTACAATAAAGTGTCCCCACTCATGAGTCATGCTCTGAGGGATAAACATCGTGCGCTCTTCACTTGAATATTCTTTTTTCATCAGCCAAGTCAGTGAAAGGGCCGCTTGAATATTGGTAGAAGTGCAAAAATCAATTACATCAGGAGTCAGCTTTTCTTTATTTTTCATGAAACCTAAAAGTTTTTTAGGAGAGAGTGAAGAATAAAGATTTTCGCAGCTAATTTTTTGAAAATCTTTGAAAGTTAAAAGCCACTCGCCTTTTTCAACGAGATCTTTGACTTCAGTTTTATCAATACCTTCAACGATTTTAATGTCGATGTATTCATTGATAATGGCATCCAGATTTTCCCAGTCTTCTTTAGTGAAAAGTGACGAGATATCTAGGCGGTAGCCTTTATCTAAAAAGAAATGCTCACCCTTGAGAAGATCCATGGATTTTGCTCTGCCAGAAAAATCATGAAATCTTCCATCTTTATAGAACTGAGGGAGAAGCTTTTGAGGAAATATTTTAGCGTCAAAATGGCTTTTATAGATCTCACTCACAGCATCCTGCGAGCGCATCTGAGAGACGCCAAATTGGTAATTTTCGATCAGTAATTTTTTATTGATGATTCTAGGAGTGATCAAGCGAACAGACTCACCTGGGTGATTTTTGCGAAGATCAATCAGTTTAAGGACTGAACCAAGGTCTGAACCGAGAACAACATGGGCCACAAATTTGGCGTCAGTGTTTCCGTCAAATCGCTTTTTTTGATCTTTAAAATGCTTTAATAATCCAAAACTCATAAACAAAGCATAAAATCAAAAACCCACTCTGGCGAGTGGGTTTTTGATTATTTTTATCAACTTTTTATTTATGTGAGTCTTAAGTGACTATTTTATCGCGAGCTTGTCACCCGGATTGATTTGGCGACGCTTAATTAAATGAGCATTGGTTCTAATAATGGTACTCATTGGAACACCTGTTCTTTGCGCCACTCTCCACAAAGTGTCCCCTTTTCTAACTGTATAGTATTTAGAAGGGTTTTTAATGCGTTTGCCTTTTTTCATATAGGCACTGATAGAGCGGCTGTGTCCTTGTCTGTGGCCATAGCGAGAACGGGCCATTTTCTTCGGTTTTGATTTTTCATAAATGTCTGAATACATATCGGCCATTAGTGAATGATCTTCACGAAATGGTAAATGCACCACAGTTTTTGAATCGAGAGAATTCTCAGAGAGATCTGGATTTAAATCACTTAAAACTCCAACTGGAACTTTAAACTTTTTTGAAATCTGTGCTAGTGAAGACTGTCCAGAAGTTACGTAAGTTTTAAAGTTATCAGCAACGACACTGTCTTTATCTTTAAAATCATCCCAAGCATCTTTGGCACCAACCGGAAGACGTAGAGGGTATCCTTCTACGTAAGGAGGTGTTTGCCAACGGACGATTTCAGGATTGTAGCGCTTGAGTTCTTCAAAATCTAATTCAACAGCTTCAGCGATTTCATAAAGATCTGAGTTCCCTTTGACCATGATTTCTTCATAATCCAGGGCTTTTTCAAAATTGATTTCAGTGAAACCAAACACGTCTAAGTTTTTTCCGATAATCGCTAGCGCCATAATTTTTGGCACATAGTTTTTCGTTTCAGGACGAAGGTAGCGACCTTTCGTGAGCTGCCAGAAATCTTTAGTGTGATACATTCTTACCGCACGACCAATCTTTCCTTCGCCAGCGTTATATCCAGCAGCGGCCAGTTCCCAAGAACCAAAAAGATTGTGCAGAGTTTTTAAATAATTGGCGGCAGCGATCGTGGCCTTAAGAGGATCTCTTCTCTCATCAACATACCAGTCAATATTAAGACCAAATTTTCTGCCGGTATAAGGCATAAACTGCCAAGGACCAACAGCTTTGGCCCATGAACGCGCGTGATTGGTAAAACCAGACTCTGCCATGGCGAGATAAATTAAGTCACGAGGTAAGCCATTATCTGCCATGATTTTCGAAAGAACCGGCGCATATCGCCCAGCTCTTTGCGTGTAATTCACAAAATGCTTACGACCACGTCCGGTGAAAAACTTCACCCACATGGCGACTTGTTTATTCCAGGCAACCGGAATATCAAATTTCGTATTTCTTAAACCGAGATCAGCTACCGCTTCACTTGGAATTTCATAAATATTTAAGGGAGCCGTGAAAGTCTTAGTATGCGCACTTCCATGAATACAGCCTTTACAGTTAGGCAGATCTTTTTCAATCAAATGTTCCTGAACGCGGTAGTACTCGGCCTGTTCGGCCACGGATGGGTTATAACTGCGTTTCGACGATTTTCTCTTCCCGGTAGAACAAGAAGTTAGGAAAAGAGCCATTACTAGAGGCACCATGGCCATTTTTAAAATCATCTAGTCGTCCTTAATCAATCCAGAAGTAAGAAGGATACTTCCACTTTTAAAGCATAATATAGGTCTGCGCCCAATCATAATGGGGGCAAATTTTGTTGTCCCTACGGGAAGACAAAACTATAGAATCAACAACTTGAAAGACTCATTTCATAGGACCAATTGCGTCTTTACTCAAAAAATAAAAAAGCAAATCAGTCAACTTTGAAGCTGTGATAAAATAACAATATGTTTAAACTCCTTTTCATTTTGCCATGCCTCATCATGATGTTTCAACCTTTAAACGCAAAAGTTGAAGCACCAAATTATAATTTCAGTCTCGATACGCTGGCAGATTTTTTTCCAGGAAAAAATCGCGACGATCTCGAAAAGAAATATGGCAAAGCAGAAGTCATGGCGAACAGCAGTGGAACCGAGACTTTAAAATTTTATGTTGCGCACATTCGCTATAAATTTCCCGTCATCGTTCAGGTAAAAGAGGGAAAAGTGCTGGATTTTTTTTCCAAACTTCCTAGTTATTTTTTGCATGATATTTTTTTTCAATCATTGGTGAATCGTCTAGGTAAACAAAATTCTTATAAAAAAATGCAGGAAGAAGCGGTTTATATTTGGGAAAAAGATTCACTGAAACATGTGTATTCTGCGGCCTGCACTATAACCTGCTTTCCAGTTTTTTATAGTGTGTATCCACTGCCAGTAACGACTGGGTTTAAGCCTTTGATTGAAGCCATGAAAGCTTCAGTTCCCAAGAACTAGCGAGCGATAAGAGGATTTTTGATATTGAGTTTTTTAGCATACATCAGCATTAAGTAGGCACCAGGCAGCATCAGAAAACATAAAATCTGACCCATGGTGAAATAGCCTAAGTAGTAACCAAGCTGGGCATCAGGCTCACGAAAAAATTCCACTATGAAGCGAAACACGCCATAGCCAAGTAAGAAAGTGGCGCTACAAACACCATAAAAACGCTCACGTTTATGGACGGCAAATAAGATTAAAAAGAGAACAATCCCTTCTAAAAACCCCTCATACAGCTGTGAAGGATGACGCGGAAAAGGTCCGGCGTCAGGAAAATTCACTCCGGCCCACGAATCGGTTACGCGGCCATAAAGTTCGCCGTTAATAAAGTTCCCCATGCGCCCAAAAAAGAGCCCAGGAGATCCCGCCACTGCCATGCAGTCAGCAATTTGAAAGAAATGAAGATTGTTCTTTTTAGCAAAGATCCAGGTCGCTAGACACATTCCAAAGACCGCACCGTGAAAACTTAATCCACCTTTCCAGACGGCGAAGATATCCATCAGATTGACTGAATAATAATCCCAGTTATAAAGCAGAATATAAAACAGGCGCGCCCCAAGAAACATCCCAATAATTAACCACGTAATGTATTTATCGATATGCTCTTTCGAAAGTGGCCAGAATTTTTTGTTGGCAAGATACTTAAGGATCGCCCCACCCAATAAAAAACCCACCACATACATGGCGCCATACCAGCGCACCTGAAGAGGTCCTAGGGAAAAGATAACCGGATCGATCCATTCTTGATTCATGCCCTAAAGCTTATAGGACGAAAGAGGTGAAGACAACTAGAGATTAACTGAGCCCTCAGAAACCGAGTAATGGCTTGTAACCCTGGCACTCATTTCAATAATTGATCGCTTCATGGAATTGGTGATACCGCTGAAACTTAATAAGCAAGTACTGACACTTAAAAAGCTTATGACTTCTTCACGGTTCATTAAACCAGAAGTTTGAGATTCTTTGTCTTTACGAAGCATTTTGAGATGCGACGTAAGTTTTATCTCGCCGCCGTTTGAAAAAATAACTTTTTTATTCCAGTCAATCATGACCGCTTCACCAAAAGACTGCGCCTGTTTCATGATAACCACTGCCTCATCTTTCACGGTACCCCAATAACAAAGCACACCTTGTTCGGCCAAGGCCTGCGAAATAAAGCGCACAAGAATAATTCTCAAACCAATCATCTGATCAGTGTCAGAAATTTCTGAATGAAGCGCCAGATCCCACAGCGTTTTATTCGTAGGGAGCGCCATCATTCCGACCTTACGGTAGGTATAGACGGGAGTGCCGGCCTGAATGGAGAGCACTTCATGCCCATATTTATCTAAAAGATCAGAGCCATTAAGTTGTTGATTCAATCGTGCGCCTGCAAACTGGACCGTCAGCATTCGGGTATGAGGTCTTTGAAGAGGAATTTTTTTTGATTCCTGGTCAGTCAGTTCATTAATACCTAATTCATTCAGCAAATGTGAAAATTTAGGATTGAGATCTTCTTGTTTAAATCTCAAATAGACTGGGTAGTCGTATTTTTTTCTAAACTGAAAGTAATGCCATTTTTGATTTTGCATGAGATCTCCTGGCTTCTGTATCGGAAGCTAGGAAAATCTAATGAGGCGGCCCACTCTAGGGAGCTTACCTGAGTAAATTACGTGATTTAGATGTTTTATAAAAGTGTTTAATTTTTAGACACCCCAAAAGAATCTTAGACACTTAACCACCTAATCCGGAGCACCTAGATCACTCATCTTTGGCCTTTAACTTGCTTGTTTATAGGCATGAGTACCCAGTCAAATCACATTGAACAAGAAATGCATCAGGCCTTACTTCAGGTCCGGGGCTCGGATATTCGTATCCAGCAAAGGATTCTGCAAAGGCTGAAAAATGAAATGATCAATAGATCTGGGGAATTTAGGATCAGTGAGGAGAGAAGAAGTTATCTCATCCATCAACTTAATAACGTTCGAGATATCGATTCATTGCAAGATCTATTAAGTGAAATGAATTTGGCCCAAACGAGTGGGCCTGAGGGCATCATGCTTTCGAATCAGTCTCTACTCATTTAGTGATTTACCATAAAGCACATATTTGGCATATTCTTCAACCAGCTCAGGATCAATCGGACGCTTAGACGGTGAATCCGGACTTTGATAACACACTAACCCTTTTTGGGCCGCGGCAACTCCATAAGTTAGAAGTTTTGAAATCTTCAAAAAGACTCCTTTTACTTCCTCACCATTTGGCCCTTTGGTTTTCCCCATATAAGGCATCAAAAGAATTTTAAAATTGAGCCTGAGTTTAATCATGAGTAAAACCTTATCCAGTTTGGATAATTTTTTATTTTTGACTTTGGATAGAATCGCTAGCGGATCAGGATAATTGATACTAAAACCAACCGGCGTCCCGTTGAGTTCTACAATATAGGACAGCAGCGGATGAATAATGTATTTAAAATCATCATACACAAGCTTAAATTGCTCAAACGTAATCGGTTCAAATTCAGGCATGGCACTAAAAGAATCCAAAAAAAGTTTGTACACAATTTTTAGTTCATTTTCCCAATCATTCATTTTTAGTAAACGAACATTCACCTGATCATGAAAAGCATGTTTTTTCTTTTCAAGGTTTTTTCTTTTTTTCATCAAATTAGTAAAGGTCGCAAATCGTTTAATCAGGTAGGTGTCCCAAGAGCCCATCACTTGATAGCCAGTGCCAGTAAAAAGCTCATGGTAATAATCAGGATAAATAGGCTCCCCAAAATAAGGAGCTCCCCCACCGGGGCATTTGATTCTATATTTCACAAAAAAATTGATATCCACCGGAGTTTTAATTTCTTTGAGTCCCATGGTTTTTGCGTAGGCCTCGATTTTATTTGTAAGTGCAGTAGCGACAGTCAAATCATTTTCCCAGTCAATAAAGCCTAGGTTTCCTACTGAGGAGCCATTTCGCCAGGCAAGGATCGCCTTGGCGACAATCTTTTTCTCCTGGTAAACAATAAATCCACTCCACTGGTAATCTTTAGCAAACGGGGAATCAGGGTGCAGAAGTTTTTTATATTCATCCACAGTTTCAGGGAAATAGGTCGCAAGATTTTCCTGAAGAGACTTTTTAAAATGAATAAACTTCTCTATTTTTACTTCATCCCAACCAGAAAACTGAACCAGATTTAAATTCATAAAATTTTCACTTCGCCAGTTGAGCCATCAATTCTCAGTTTGTCCCCAGTTTTAATTTGATGAGTGGCATTCTTGACTCCCACGAGGGTCGGAATACCAAGCTCTCTGCCAATAATCGCGGTATGACTCAGCATAGACCCTTTCTCAGAAATGAGTCCTTTACTTCGACTCATAATATAGATCCAGGCAGGATCAGTATTTTTTGTGACTAGAATAAAGTTATCTCGCTCCTCGCCTAATATTTCCGTGGGACTCTCAAGCACCAAGGCCGTTGCCTCAATGATGCCAGGGGAAACTCCCTGACCCTTGAGCTCACCAGTCGTGTGGGAAGAGACTTTAAACTGAGGTAGTTTTTCCTCTTCGGCCCAGCAAACAAACTCGGGATAAGTTTGGGATTTATTTTGCCATTTGCGTGAATCCATTAATCCGCACACATCATCAACGCTCATTTTCTTTTCAGAAAAGAGTTTCCATTCATGATGATTGACCGAGAAAAAATCTTTCAGGCCATAGTGACTGAAACGAGTATTTTCCTTGATCAATTGACCCGCCAGCTGAATCACTAAGAGTCTTAAAAAATGATAAAAGCGACCTCGCCACAAGCGAGTTGTTTCCCGGAACTCAATGCATTCTCTAGTAAATTTCAGGACCCGCAAATCTATGAAGCCGAGATTTACTTGGGTGGCCACTTTTTGTTGATGATGATCCATAGATTTATTTTGTTTTCCCCATTTGAGGAGTTTCACCAAAAGATCAGGATCATTTTTAAGGGGCAAACTTTCTAGTTTTAATTCTTCAAACGATCGGTCCCCGTATTCACTTAAAAAGCGCTTTAAGACGTGAACGTCATTTGGCCACTTCTCCCGAAGATTTTTAAAAACTTCATCATAAGGAGAAAAACCAGCAGCTGGTGCCATTTTTTCAAAATCAAGCATAAACCCCTCTGAGAGCTCACTCACCAGTTGATTGAACGCCGTGAGAGGTTTGACTGAGTCTAGGCTTTGCGAGGTGTGCAGAAGATCAATAATGAGATCTTCATTCAGACCTTTTTTCTTCAAGCTTGTAGTCAGTATGCCTAGGCCAATCATGATAAAAAAGTCATTCACAATGGTTAACCCAAACCCTAGAGGTCTCTCCATCAAGTGACAGAGATACTTGATGGTTTGATCCGAGTTTTTTAAACCCTGCATTTCTTCTTTGATCGACAAGGATAGTTGATCAAGATCGATTAAAAATTTGGCATAAATATTTTTCTTTCTTTTGGCAAAAGACAATAGACGAAAAACAGCAATTACCAAATCAAAACGCGAGAGTTTAGTATCATGATAAGCGACTTCTGCGCCTTCAACTTTCCCTCCGATCATCTTGTGCCAATTTTCTATATTCTTCTCTCCTCCAGGTAAAGACCGAAGGACGGCATAATAGTGCTCAATGTGATAGTACATGTGATCATCGACGGCGCAGACGAGCTTCGCGCAGTGCGCTTGGATCAGTTTTATTCTGGCCTCTTCGTAACCTAAAATATGAGCTGCCTCCATGAAGACATTCTCATAGGCACGCCGGACAAAACTCGCCGTAAAGGGACTCACTACTCCGGGATAAGATTCAGTCAAATTGGTGTCGGCAAAAACGTTTAATGGAGAAAAACTTCTCGTAATGGGACGAATTTGAAAAATATAAAGTTTTCCTTTTTCAAAACCCCATTCGATATCTGCCGGACTCTGAAAAATCTTTTCTAGGCGCAAACTTTCTTTTACAAGCTGCTTGAGCTCTTCTGGTAATAATACTTTATTTTCAAGGCCCTCAATTGTTTCTCCAAGGCGAGAAATCAAGTAGTGATCAATATCCACTAGTCCTGAAACTACGCCCTCACCCATTCCAAAGGCGGCATCAATAGCGATCGCTGACGTCGGTTGAATCGGGGCCCGGGTAAACAGCACTCCACTTTTATCAACCTGGATTTCTTTTTGAACCACCACTGCCATCTTAAGCTCGGCCTGAATATTTTTTTGCGAAATATAAGACTGAACTCGCGAGGAATTAAGTGAAGCATAGATTTTAGCTAAGCTCTCTTCCCAGTTATGAGATTCCACCCCTAGGATTGTTTCAAAGAGTCCCGCAAAGCTCGCGTCTAGATGATCTTCACCAATCATGGAGCTTCTAAAAACAATTCTGGGATGGAGTTTAAGAAATTTTTCAATGTGCTTTTTGACCTCAGGATCAACTTTTTCAGAGGCCGAAGTGCTGATGACAAAGAAGGGTGCAACCTCTGCATCCCATGAGGCAAGCTTTTGCAGATGATGACCCTTACCCCCGACCTGGGAGATGTCGGCTAAATCATGGGCTTCATAGATATACTTCATAGAAAACAAGCCGCGATAATAAGACCTAAGATTAACAGAATCTGGCTTTCAGCATTGGTTTTCAGTGGAGCCTTTAATTCTAGATTCCACAGGAAGCGAAGAGAAGGAATCATCATGATGAACATTAAAATGGCAAAAACCATTTTCAAAAACATTGGTGTGCCCAATTGAGTAAAAATCATAAAGACCACAGAGGTATAAGTCAGCTGCAACAGAAGGCTAATAGAAATAGCAACTCTTGGGCCCCAGATTTGTGAATACGTCGTGTAGGCCGTTTCATTTTTGGGCATACGGATTTTTCTCGAGATTTCCCAATTGGTAAAGATGAGGGCAATTGGAAGCACCAAAGGCAGCTTGCTCCAGTTAAGTTCAGGAAAAGTTTCAATCATGCCTAAAATTAAATACACCACATTGAATAGCACAATCGGGTGATGACTGATAAAGGCCAGAGGTAAACTCTTTCGCATTTTGGTTTCAATAAAAAACCACTTCAGCATCAGGACCGTATACCCCAAAGTCACAACCCCAAAGAGAAAGAGATTTCTTGAGGTTAAACTTAAAACAAAAACGAGAATCACACAAAGAGCCGCAAGCATTTTCAAATCAGATCGGTAAACCCTACCTGAGGGAAGAGGCCGATTAGGATAATTGGTTAGATCATCTTGATAATCTTTAAACTCATCCATCACTCGAATTAGTAATGTCACTGAAGTAATAACAATTCCAGAGAGCAGCATCTGCATGTGAAATTGGGCCGGAAGTCCAAAGAGTCTTAAATATGTTAGCTGAAAAGCAAAAGCCGTAAGCATCGTTCCTAAAAAAGACGTCACAGGAAACATTTCATTTAAATACAGGCCAAGGCGCTTGAGCATAGGATTTCCTAAAAAGGGTTTTTTCGAATTTTAAGTTGATAAAGTATGAGATTAAAAAGTGGGTGAACCACGATTCCAAAAAGGATTGTCGCCCAAAAAACAGGCCACGAGATAGGTAAAATGATTTTGTAGGCCAAAAGGCAACCAAAAGCCGAGTCGGCCTGGTCTAAAATAATGAAAAAGAATTTATGACGCTCTGATGTTTTGCCTTCTTTGATGCCCATTCGCCGTTTGAGGTAAGAATTGGGTAATTCAGGCAGGCAATAAGCGAGTCCCAGCACCAAGGCGAGAAACCAACTCGCCTGTCCCACCAATAATGGACTACTTAAATCCAATGAAGACTCCCAGCTTTGGGCCAAAAGAACTCCCGGCCACGTAGCGAGGGGCATTATAAAAATTCCTCGCCAAGTTTTGTTCACCCCAAACCATCTATGATGAATTGGTTTCTTCAAGTAAGATAAGGTGTCAAACTTAACCACGATCATGTGCAAAATCCCCCCGACCACCAATGGCAGGGATAAGATCAACACTTGATAGAAGTCCGTTAGATCAAAAGAAATTGGAGTCATAAAAAGATTATATGCTGAATAATGAAAATTCCTACCTTTTCAAATTTGCCTGGAAAAGCATTCGCCGCAATTCGGGTCGAAGTTTTTTTATCGGTTTTTCCGTCTCGCTGGCGGTCTTTATTGCGGTGTGGGTAGTAGCCTTTTTTGATGGGCTCAATTTTCAAATTGAAAAAGCCGTCGTGAATACCAACACTGGCTATATTCAGATACAGGAAAAAAATTATTCTAAATCCACAGACTCCTCGACTCCATTGGATTTTTCCAAGTTTCAGAATTTGATGACTCCACCCGTGAAAAGCTTTTCCCCTGAACTCGTTTTAGACGGAAATATTGCGACACCTGAAGGTGCTGCGGGTCTGGCAGTAGTAGGCATTCACCCACCCTATCATCAAAATTTTTTACCGATCTATAAGAGAATTGTGTCAGGCAAGTTTATTGAAACTACAGATCAAGATTCAGTGGTCATAGGTTCAGAACTCGCCAAGCAATTTCAATTCAAGGTAGGAGACCAAATTGTTTTGAACTATCAAGATATCAAAGGCGAGCTCAGATCCGAGCTTTTACAAATTAAAGGCATTTACCACTATAATAGCCGAAGCTTTGAGAAAAGATTTGTCTATATCAATCAAATCACCTGGCAAAAATTATTTTTAAACGAAAATAGAAACAAGATCTTATTTAACCGCATTGCACTCATGACTGATAAGGGAACTGAAGATGCTCCTGTGATACTTGAAAGGCTTAAATCGAATGAAACCGATTTAAAGACCTGGAAAAACCTCAATCCCGAAATGGGTGTGGTCTTGGAATTCCATGAAGGAATGATTAAGTTCTTTTTTCTGATTATAGGTCTCACTATTACTATGACTATTTTAACTCCGGTACAAATGCTTTGGCAGGAGCGCCTGAAAGAAATTCGGATGTTAAATATTTTAGGAGTCTCGAGTAAGAAATTCTGGAAAATTGGTCTCTTTGAACTGGTTCAAATGATCCTGGCCTCAGGTCTTCTGTCTTCAGTATGTCTTTTGATCATTATTGGCATTCAGTCTTATACAGGTGTCGATTTTAGGTTTCTCAACAACGGAATCTCAATTGAAAGAGCGGGCATTAAATTGCCCAACGTGATTTACCCTCAATTGTCGGTAGAGCAAATCCTGATTACTTTTGGATTTGTTATTATTGTTTTAAGTATTAGTTACATTTGGTCCATCTACCGCACCTTAAAAAAGCTCGAGGTAGCACCATGAACGGTTTTGCTTACCTTCTGAAGTACAGCTACAGAAACCTCTTCAGGGTTCCTAAACGCACCCTTATCATGATCCTGAGCCTGAGTTTGGGGTGTGGCTTTATTATTTGGGATTTGAATTTTGCCAATTCTGGATCCCGAGAAATCATGAATGATTTCCTGACTCAATATGCAGGGAACTATCATATTACTCATCCTGATTATTACGATTCTAAAAATAAAAAAGAATTCAATATTTATAAGACCATGAGTGATGAAGAGATTACCGACAAAGGCCAGATTGAAAAATCTACTAAAAGGGCTATTGCCCCAGTTTTTGTATCAGGCGAAAAGAAAACACTTGGAGTTCTTTTAACTGGTCTTGAGGTCAAAAAAGAAAAAAAACTCTCGACCCTATATACTGCCATCACAGTCGGTAAGTTCTTAAGTGAAGAGGGATCAAAAGAAATTATTCTGGGTAAGAAGTTTGCTCAAAGAATTAATATCAAGATTGGTGAACAGGTCGCCGTAATTGGCCAGGCCTTAGATGGCTCAATCGCTAATGATTTATTTACCGTTGTGGGACTTCTGGATTTTGGAGGAGGTGACCTTGAGGAATCTCTCGCATTTACTCAGTTAAACTCCGCCCAAGATTTACTGTCTATGCCGCCTGAGCGCTATCACCAACGGGTGAGCTTTGACATGTCAGTTGAAACAGTACCCGTTTTAAAAAATCTTGGAGTCTCGTCCTGGAAAGAGTTACTGCCAGAAATTAGTGTCTCTATCCGGTTTATTGATAACTTTACATGGATCGTAAGTGTCATCATCGTAATTGTCGTAAGTCTTGGTCTCTCTAACACCTTAATGATTACATTTTTTGAAAGAGAACAAGAATTTACCAGTCTCAACATTATTGGGGCGCAATCTATCTGGATCACGGCCTCGCTCATGATTGAAGTCTTCATTATGGGAACGATTGCTGTCATTTTGGGAGCCTTCCTAGGCTTTTTAGCGACCACCTATTTTCATTACTACCCAATTAATATCGAAGTCTTTACTGGCGGAAAATCCATCATCATGGGTGGCATGACGATTGCGCCCTTAGTTAAAATTTATTCTGTGCCAAAATATTACTGGCAGGTCCCTTTGATGCTGTACTTTTTTCTTATTCTTACCATGATCTATCCTTTAATTCGCGTGATTCGCAGGAGTAGCAATGCAATTTGAACTTTCAAAGGTGGACAAAGTTTATGTCAGTTCAGAAGAGATCAAGGTCTTTGGCGCTAAAGACGTAAACATAAAAATTGAAGAAGCTGAATTCATGGCGCTGGTAGGTCCTTCAGGATCTGGCAAAACCACGATTCTCAACTTAATCGCCGGCCTGATCCTTCCTACAAGCGGATCCCTTAGTCATGGAGGAGTTGATATCACTTCCATGTCCCTGGAAGAAAGAACCAGGCACCGACTGGATTATATGGGATTTATTTTTCAGGATTACCAACTCTTGCCAATTCTCACGGCCGCAGAAAATGTGGAATTTCCCCTACAACTCAAAGGCTTCAGTAAAAAAGAAATTAAACAAAGAGTCGAATGGGCCTTGGCACAAGTGGGACTTGAAAAACTTGGCAAGCGCTTTCCTAAGCAGCTCTCAGGTGGTCAGCAGCAGCGTGTTTCCATTGCAAGGGCAATTGCCGGCAGACCACAATTGATCCTGGCCGATGAGCCTACGGCCAACTTAGATTCAAAAACGGCTCAAGAAATTATCGAACTCTTTTTGAAACTGAATAAAGAATTTAAACTCACTTTCATTTTTTCGACTCATGATCAAAGACTTATTGATCAGGTCAGAACCGTTCTCTACGTTAAAGATGGTCAAATCAGCGAATCAAGGGTGCACAATGTTTAAGAAATTTTTAAGACGTGATTTCGTTTTTTGTCTGGCCTTGGGTGCCAATGCCAACAATGCCGAGGAGTGGTCCAAATATGCAGAAAAACAAATGCGAGGCGATCAATCTCATTCAGAAATCATGATGACAATTAAAACTCCGAACTGGGAGCGAACACTTGAAATTGAGTCAGACGTAGAAGGCAAGAATCTTGCTCTCAGCACGATTACTTCTCCCGCCAAGGAAAAAGGCATTCGTACGCTGCGTATAGAAAACAATATGTGGAACTACTTTCCTAAACTTAAAAGAAAAGTGGCGGTTTCTTCGTCTATGCTTTTAGCAAGCTGGATGGGTTCAGATTTCACCAATGACGATATCCTCAAAGCTTCTTCTATGGCCGAAGACTACAACCATAAGTTTTTGCCAAATCAAAAAAAAGAGGGGCAAGACTTCCGGGTGATTGAAAATAGCGCAAAATCAGAAGCCAAAGTTATGTGGCCAAGAATCATTACCTACGCTTCTCCCGTTGATTGCCTGCCTCGCCAGTACCACTATTTTGATAAGCAAGGTAACATCAAGCGCATCCTCTATCTGGATACGATTAAAACTTTTGATGGCCATAAAGTTCCTACCAATTGGGTCATGCAGCCTCAAGACGACATGAATAAAAAAACCACTATCGTTTACAAGAAAATGAGTTTTAAAACTTCTTTTCAACCCACTCATTTTACCCAGAAGAATTTAACGGATTATTAATGAAATTCATCCTCGCTCTTTTCATTATCCTTCATAGCTTTTCAAGCTGGGCGCAAAAGGCCATCGATGGCGAATTATCAGGAAACCTTGAAGCCCAATCTAGGCATTCATGGAACAACAAGGCGGGCAAAGAAGATTTGATGCAAAACTGGAATGAAGAGGACTTCTACCTGTTTTATGGGAATCTGAATGGTAAGCTGAACTTGAAAAATTCCCGACTTGAAGCGAATCTGTTTGGTCGCCACAGTCAGTCTGATCTTTATAAAGACAGATCTCCGCTTCCACCCATGCTTGCCACGCAAATTTTTACTTTTCCTAGAAAATTGGTCGCAAGAGATCTCTTTAATCTAAAGCATGAAACGCAAACAGATAACTCTCGTTCTGAATATGTTTTGAATAAAATCTATTACGAATGGGATTATGAAGAAAATCGCTTTATTGCGGGAAGAATGTATATCAACTACGGACAAGGGGAAATCTTCAACCCTATTAACCCTTTCAACCAACCTACCGGACTGACTGCTATTTCTCAAGTGGCCCAAGGAAACGACGGTCTTAACTTTACGTTCTATGCCAATGATAAACATACCATTGATTTTTATTTTCTAGGGGATAAAAACCTTAATGGATACGAGGGGCAAATTCAAAAAACTCTTTGGGTGCATGGTGAATACCAAGTCAGTAATGATCTGCAAGTTGACTACGTTTTAGGCGACGACCAAAACAGGCACAAGCTTGGTGGTCAAGTGAGATACAACTTATCCGAAGCTTCCGTTTTCATGCAAACTCTCTACCAGTCAGATTACACTGATGATAAAGAATCTCATCCACTTTGGGATGCCATGTTTGGCTATGATCAACAGGTGACGAACAAGTGGCACATCCGCGGCGAAGGCGGATACCAGCAAAGAAACCGTTATGCAGGACTTGCCAGCATTAATGACCGGTTTCTTCCCAGCGAATATTTTATCGCCCTCGCCAACCAGTATGAGGTCCACCCCCTCTTAAAACTAGGTGGCACTATTATTAACGACATTAAATCTGGATTCACCT
>CANFNN010000021.1 GCA_947448095.1 Bacteriovoracaceae bacterium
AAATATGCTGAAGAGAAAGTCCATAGTTCACTTTGAAGCCGATTTTCCAGCGAGAAAAATCAGACACAAGTTGTGAGAGGGTTTTATCCATGGCCGAGGCAAAATCTTTTTGCGCCTGATCTACTTCTTCAAATTGCGTTGAAGTCAGAAGGAAAGCATTTTGATGCTTATAAAAAATGGCTTCATCAGGATCGATCTTGTAAGTTTGTGCGATCATTTCATTGATGTCAGCTCCGCCCACGTAACTACTATGAGTCACGATGAGGCGAGAGTTATAAAAGAAATAGGCTTTGGTCGTTTTGTGGCCAATGTCTAACACACAAAATGGTCCAGCAATGGCGTTTTGATTAAAATAATTCTCTACTGCACTGGCCTCAGAAGTCAGGATATTAGGCAGAGAGTTTTTTTCTTTAAAAGCATTATAGTAAGTTTCAAAATCATTTTCGCGAAGTAAACCCACGAGTGCAAAATGCTGAGTTTTGGCCGGCTCTATTCTGTAACCGTAGTGAATTTCACTTAAGGCGAAAGGAATATCTTCTTCTAGCTGGAAAGGAAGCATGAGTTCAGCTTTCTTTTTGCTTTTCACTGGCAAAGTCAGAAAACGTGTCGTCATCATTTCATTGTCAGCTTGAAAAATCACACGTGTTTCTGGACGGGCGGTTGAATCAAGAATTTCTTGAACGATAGTGGACTGAGCATTGAGAGTGTTGAGGTCGGGATGATCATTCATGTAATCTCGCAGAATGATTTCACTCATTTCTACGTGATTCACTTTTCGTTTTTCAACGAAAGAAGAGATATATTTTACACTATAAGATCCGACATCAATGGCCAATACATGCATATAGTTATTTTAACTGAAAGTTTGCGAATAAGCCTAGCAAATACCTAATTGATTTGGATTTCAATAATTCGCGGCTCAAGTAGTTGAGTACTTTGGGTGGTCGCGGCGGGTGCTGGTGTGTTGGGATTATTATCTCCATCTAGATTGGGATCAGGCGTAGTCGGTGGTGGTGGCTTTGCACCAGCAGGAGATTCTTGCTTAGGCATATAAACGTAGGCCACAAGCGTATAGATTGAGCGGTTGTACATACCTTCGGAAATAACTTTAAACAGATTAGGATTAGAGCCAAAAGTAATACCTGCCTTGGTAAACTTTTGAATTCTGTCATTGAAATCGGTTTCACTCATGATTCTTTCAATCGTTACAACCCATTTTTTAAAGTCATCCAGCGTATTGAAAAACTTAGGAGCCTCGGGGTTATCTCGGTATTCAAAAAATGAACGAATATGGCCTTCATCAATATTGGGAACCAAAATTCGGAGCATATTGGCCGTGAGCTTATTCAGATCAATCTGGGCCGAGGGATAAACACTAAATTCATTTTGTATAAGTTCAATCAATTCATCGGTCCAACCAGGAATGGTGTAGAGCTCACTTGCAGAAGAGAGAGGACCAAATTTCGGAGTCAGAGGAATTTTTTGAAAATTTGATTCAGATTCGCCTGCCCTTGGATCAGTCATCAAGCTTCCATAGTCAGACATATAAAACTTAAGGTTTGAAATGAGTTCCTGGTAATTCAGACTACCATAGCGGTCTTCAAAGCCCTGGTCTTTTTCTTTTTTCTCGTCCACTAATCTCTTCATCATAAAGTAGAGGGACTGATCAATTGAAACGTTACTCATGATTGAAGAGGGACTAGCATCGATAATTCCATCATTAGGGTCTGGTTCATTCGGATCCATGTGAGTTTTTTTGGCGGTATCAAATCGCAAAAGATTGAGATTCATGCGATTAGAAATATTTGAAACCGTGACCCGCATATTGCCTTCAAGCAGAGAGTCTTCAGTAAATTTTTTAACGGTATCCTTTACCGCAATCCCTGCACCCGCACCGACTGGAATAGGGAAAACCCAGGGCACTTCCCATAATTGATTCAAAAGTTGAGGCGGGACTTGTGCTTTGGCGGTCGCATTGCTTTCGAGTTTATTGAAAGCTTCTTTATAAAGCTGAAGCCTTGTCATCGCCATTTGAAGACCTGATTCTGCCAAAAGCTTGGCTTGAGATCGGTCCATGACGTTAGTGGCCTTGATGCGGGAAATTTTACTTTCAAAAGTGAATTCCCCGTAGATCGCCATCAGGAGAATAATCGCCGTCATGATCATCATGAGGGCGACACCACTTTCGTTTTTAAGAATTATTTTTAGATCGTTTTTCATCTCGTGCCACCAGCAGTTGTTCCGCCTGTATTGGCGGGAGGTGCGGTAGTGACCGGTGCGGCCGCGGTATCTTGAGGCACAACCATGGGCCAGTGGTTGCGATAAATTCTTGAAGCTGTTCGTTTGTATCCTGTGGAATCATACCAAGTGACGGTGAGCTTAATCCCTCTGAGCGCATTTTCAGCTCCTGGAACTGCTCTCAAGTTACTTTCCCATTTGCGTGCGTTCATGTCCCAGAATTGAAAATCAAGGCTCTCCACATTTTCTAGCAAAACAGCTGCCTTCACGTGATCAACATCTTCGGGATCAATACGATTATCATCATAAGGATCATCGGCCGCATAATAACGAACCAGGGTTTTAAGCCCTTGGGGAATACTCTCATTTTTGTCTTCGTCGTCGTTATCTCTTTTAATCGCCTCGCCGAGTGAATAGCGAACCCAGGCAAAATGAGACTGCTTAGTGTTTTCCATCTTACGGCGATTGGATGATGTGAAAAATTCAAAAGTCGTTTTATCCGGAGAGTAGAAGCGGGGAATAGGTAGGCCCTCTTTACTCAGGGACCCAAAATGTTGGTTACGTTCAAAACGTTGAATCAAACGTTGATAATACTCTTGAAGGTGAGGACTAAGTGGAGTGGCCGGAGCAATTTGTTTGCCAGTGTTATCATCTCTTCCATCACCATCTCGGTCGTTAGAATTTCCAAACTGATCAGCTGAAGCAAGGTTCAGAACGGATGAGAAATACATGGGTGAGTAGATTTGCGAAAAATCCCATTCAAAGCGACTTAGTGCCGTTTCAATTTGAAGATTGTTTTTATTGAGCACAGTTGTTCGGTCCATCGTATCGGCAGCATTCTGAGTGATTGAGACTACACCCATAGTCATGAACGCCATAATAGTTATGGCAATCAGGATTTCGATTAATGTAAAACCTCGGTCATTAGAAACCGACGTTAAGTTGAATCTTTTCATTATAATTAGTGATCCATGTGCCCAATGAGTAACTGTATTTCGTTTCTTTGTTTGTGACAGTTATGCGTGCTTGCCAGACAATTTTTTCAATATTCTTTTTGAGTTCTTCAAAGACCATCTTCTCCATTGAAGAATTTCGTTTGTTGGCATTACTGTCGTTCATGTAATTGCCCTCGTAGGAATCTTTTCCTTCCTCACTGACCCCACCTTTTTGGCCAAAGAGTTGAGCGAAATCTGGAATCGTCAGCTTCTTAATCTCTAAAGTGTACTCGTAGCCAGAAAGATCTTTTTCTTCAAACGTTTTGGTTTCTTTGAGTCCACCGATTAGATTTTGAAATTTCGGTGGGTTTAAATGAAGTTCATTGATTTTTCTTTCGCAAAGTTGCTGGAGCATGAGCTGTTCTTCGGAAAGTTGAGAATCGGAAACGTTGTAGCCTTGAGCAGTTAAAAAAGCTGTCACAAAAAATGCAAACAGGGTAATAGCAATTAACACTTCTAAAAGCGAGAAGCCTTTCTGATTATGAAATGTTAATGACTTATCCACGCTTTATATACCTCGTCCATCTTAGTTTGAAGTATATCTTCCTTCTTAGCAACGCTTTCAGGATTAAGGGCCTCAAAAACTGTGCGAGTCTCAGACAAAAATGGTTGAACATCGATAAAGGCTATTTCTGTGTCGGTCGCAAAGAAGATCAAAGCCGCGTCTTTTTCTCCGGTGGAATAGAAATAGATGCTCGCCTGATTATCAGAGATAATTTTCTTTTGAAAAGATGTCGCTACTCCTAGGATTTGCACATCCGGGGAGAGTTCATGTCTAATTTCTTCGAATTCCACTACTTTCGTAAACTGCTTGTCGAGTTTAGATATTTTTTCGGCATCCGATTTTTCTTCGTCCAAGGTCTTATTGGTCTTATCCGGCATGTCGGGCAGGGGCATATTCCCGGGAGGTCCATATTCCACGTTATATTCGATAGGCTCTTTATCAAAAGCAATTCTTAGTCTTACGACAGTGTTACGAAGAATGGATTCATTTGAGGCAAAGCCAATAGCGCGCTCAATATCGGCCACGGCAGATTTTAAATTTCTATGCTTCTCTGTAGTGTCACTTGAAGGAAAAGAAATCACGACTAGACTTACAAGTAAGAGAGCAACGAGGATTTCAATTAATGAAAATCCTCGTTGATCGATTTTGGAATTAATCTTTTGAGCTAAGGTCGGCATCAGTACCTTCGCCACCTTCGGCATTGTCGGCACCTAGTGACTTAATTTCAAAAGTCTTGCCGTCAGATTCGTAAATGTATTCCCCGTCCCATGGATCCATAGGGATTTTACCATCTTTAATGTATCCACCCGGAGCGTAACGCTTACATTCACGTCCACCAGTTGGCTTATCGATTAAAGCGTCAAGACCTTGGTCGGTTGTAGGAAGGAAGTTACAGTCACGGCGAAATTCAGTTAAACGATCCCCAAGGGCCTTAATTTGAATTTTCGTACTGCTGACTTGACCTTCTTGTAAGTTTTCATAAACCTTACCGGCCACGAACGTACCAGCGATCCCCATGAGTGTTAGGGCAATCAAAATCTCAATTAAACTCATACCCTGGTTATTTCTAACTATTTTTTTAAAATCATTAAGCATGAATGCTCCTCTTTAATTAATCTTGTTCAGATCCATCATTGGAATAACTACGGCAAAAACAATGAAACCCACTGCACCACCAAGGCCGATCATCATGATAGGTTCGAGAATGGAAGTGAGTCCGCCGATTTTAGATTCTACTTGATCCTCGTAGTTTTCTGAAATGATTTTTAACATTGGCTCCAATTCTCCTGATCTTTCCCCCAGACGAATCATGTGCGTTACTAAGGGCGGGAAGTGACCGCACTGAACCAAGGGTGCTGTCAGAGTTGCCCCCTCGGAAACACTTATCCGAGCTTTTTCAATAGCATCTTTCATGTGCACATTGGGAATAAGATTCTTCACAATCGTGAGAGCAGTTAAAATAGGAACTCCCGAATTCAGAAGGGTCGCTAAAGTGGAGCAAAAACGACTGACATTAATCATTTTGACCAGCATGCCAATAATTGGGAGCTTGAGTTGCAGGGCATGCCACTGGGATTGGCCGCGTGGAGTGGCGATATATTTTGAGAAGAGAAAAAGGCCACCGATGATCGATGCGATCAAAAGCCACCAATAGCCTTGTAAAAATTCGGAGATCCAAATACAAATTTTCGTGATCATAGGAAGTTCACGTCTAGAACTCGTAAATATTTTCGCCATTTTAGGGATAACAAAAATAAAGATCACGTTCATCATCCCAAAACCAAATATCCCCATAATTACGGGGTAGGTCATGGCACCTTTAATTTTGTTTCTTAGTTTCACCTGAGCTTCGGCAAAATCCGCCAAACGAAGCAGAACAATCTCGAGATTTCCTGAGGCCTCACCGGCCTCCACCATATTTATGTAAACAGAGTTAAAGACTTTTGGGTGATCGGCCAGGGCCTTAGCTAAGCTCGCCCCTTCATTTACTTTTTGCCGAAGATCGGCCAGTACTAAGCGAAGGGTTACGTTTTCAACCTGATCCACGAGAGCGGCGAGGGCCTCTACAATTTGAATCTTCGCTTTAATGAGAGTTGCAAGTTGTCTCGTCATCATGGCGAGATCTTCAACACCAACACTTCCGCCCATTCTTAAAAAATTACTTCCACCACTTGTGCCTTGGGCTTTTTGCTCTTTGATATCAATGAGCATGATTCCCATAGACTTAATTTTGGCCTTGGCACTAACGATGCTTTCAATGTTGATGGTATTTTTAATCTCCTTACCGGAGCGGTCCATCCCTTTATAAGAAAAAATAGGCATAAATTAGTGAGTCTCCTCGGCGTTAACGGCCCGGAGGATTTCTTCGACGGAAGTGATTCCTTCGAAAATTTTATCGAGAGCGTCTCCTCGAAGGGTTCTCATGCCAGATCTTACGGCGGCTTTTTTAATCGTCGCAGAATCAACTTTTTGAATAATAAGAGCCCGGATTTCGTCATTAATAATGAGAAGTTCCGATACAACTGTTCGGCCGGTATAACCAGTGTTGTGGCATTTTGGGCATCCGACAGGTTTAAAAACAGTAGCTGAATCTGGTAATTCCTCAATATCAAGAACTGCTTTTTCAAAATCACTAAGATTGGTTTTTAACTTACAAGAGTTACAAAGAGTTCTCACTAATCGTTGAGCCAGGATTCCTACAAGGGATGAAGAAATTAAAAATGGCTGCACTCCCATATCGATCAATCGAGTAGGTGCCGAAGAGGAATCATTTGTATGGAGAGTAGATAATACAAAGTGACCTGTCAAAGAAGCGTTAATCGCAATCTCAGCAGTTTCTTTATCCCGCGTTTCTCCCACCATCACCACATCCGGGTTTTGACGAAGAATCGAGCGCAGTGCCACGGCAAATGATAAATCAATTTTATGATTTACTTGAATCTGAGAAATTCCCGGAACCTCATATTCCACAGGATCTTCTACAGTAATGATCATTTTATCAGGGGAATTAATACGGTCGAGGATCGCCATGAGAGTCGTCGTCTTACCGTGACCAGTTGGTCCAGTAACGTATAAAACTCCATGCTTTCTAGAACCTAGATCCTGCAGTCCTTCCAGTACTTTTCCGCGAAACCCGAGAGTTTCCAGACGAAGAACTTGGTTATTCTTCTCGAGAATACGCATAACAATACGTTCTCCGGCCTGAATCGGAATCGTGGAAAGTCGAATATCAATATCTTTACCAGCAATTTTAATTTTAATACGACCATCTTGAGGCAGACGTTTTTCTGCAATATCAAGTTTGGCCATAACTTTAATACGTGACGATACGGCGGCATGAGTTTTCTTCGGCTGACGAAGAATTTCTGTCATTACTCCGTTGATGCGAAAGCGGTAAACCGTTTCCCGGTCATAAGGCTCAATATGAATATCGGAAGCGCGCTCTTTCACGGCCCGAAACATCACGGAGTTCACAAAGCGAATCACCGGCGCTTCATCAGCAGTGGCATCCAAGATATCAATCGGGCCATCAAGATCAATGTTTTCGTCAAAAGACTCATCTTCAATTGAGTCTACAATATTTCGATTGGCCTTTTCATAGACGCGGTTAATGGCGTCTTGAATACGAAGAGGAGTGGTGCAAATGATCTTGATTTCTTTTTTGAAAATCATGTGGAGATCATTAACAACATTAAAATTAAAAGGGTTACTCATGAAGACGGTCACAGAAAAATCTGTTTCCATGCTTGGAAGTACTTCATGGTTTTTAGCGTAATTGATGGAGAGATCTTTCACTACGTTGGCGTCAATTTCATCTACTTTAATATCAATCTGGTAGGGGATTCCAACTTGCAGGCATACGACTTTAATTAAGTCGTGAGGATGAATGTAATTTTTACGGGTCAGAACTTCACCGAGAAGGCCACCTTCCATGCGCTGGACTTCAAGAGCTTCATCCAGTTGTTGACGAGTCAGAGCGGAGTGCTTAACAAGAAGCTCTCCGATCTTATCTTTTGACTGCTCAATACTTTCTGAAAGTTCGTCTGTAATCTTCATTTATTCAACCGACTTCCTAATTTCTTGGTAATCCGGAACATCCAACTCTTCATCTATCGCATTTTCGTCCGGACCAACTTCTTCGTTATTCAGGTTCTTATAGTGATCAGCATCGGCCATATCATAAAGAGGACCTTCAGTTTGGCGATCAAGCTTGCTGGTCAAATCTTTAGAGACTTTAGCATTCGGATCAATTTCATCATCTTCAAACATTTCTTTCATGCCCTTCTCGCGGCGCTTAAGCACTTCTTTAGTGTTAAGCGAAGCGGTCTTAGCGTAAGGAGCAAGGATCTTCGGTGTGATAAAGAAGAGTAGGTTAACTTTGGTAGTTGATTTGGTCTGACTCTTAAATAACCAACCAAGAACCGGAATATCTCCCAAAATAGGAACTTTCGCGTTCTCTACTCGTTCTACTTCTCTTAAGAGACCACCCATGGCAATCGTATCTCTGTCACGAACCATCACTTCAGTGATCGCAGCTCGTGTGGCCTTAGGAAGACCTTTACCAGCAACTTGTTCAGCACCTTGTTTAAAGTCATCAATCTTTTGATTGATTTTTAATTTCACAAAACGAGTCACCTTATTAATCTGTGGAGTAATTTTGAGTGAAAGCTTGGCTTCTTGGTCCACTGTAGAGAAGGCCTGAACACCACCAGTCGCAACTGTTGAGTTCGTTATAGGAACCGTATCACCCACTTCGAAGGTTGCTTCAGTATTATCTAAAACCAGAATCTGTGGAGTCGCGAGAACGTTGGTACTACCGTGAGAAGCAATCGCCTTAATGAAAGCATTGACTGCATTCACTTTAGCTGTTCCGCCAGCTGCTCCCGCTACACCTGGAACATTTATCTTACGAGTGGGACCAATCCCAATCCCGCCAAAGAGTCCACCAATAGATGTTGGAACACCGGTGGCCAAAAGGTTCAAGAGCTGAGTACTTTTCGAAGTGAAGCCAGCGCGCTGAACGTTACCAGCACCATAAGCGCCGACAAATTCCACACCAAAACTGCGAATTTTTTCTACGTTAGCTTCAAGAATCATTCCTTCTACATAAACCTGGTCACGTGGAATATCAAGTCTTCCAATAACATCTTTCAGAGTTAACCAGTCAGTCGGAGAAGCAGTTACAACTAAAGCGTTGTTATTTTTATCCGAAGTAATTTTTACTTCGGCCGAGAAAATTGGATTATCTGAAGGACCTGCCATAGATGAGAAACGATTTGCTCCAGCAGCACCATCTTTAGCAGCAGCACCAGTGACAATACTTGAGAGTGTTTTAGAAAGTTCTTCAGAATCACCATAGTTCAAATAGTAAACGTGAACGCGGTTAGAACTAGAAGAAACAAGCTTTACGTCCAGTTTAAGAATCAGGTCGCGAAGTTGTTTCGCTCCTTCTCCGTTGGCCATAGCAATAATGGAGTTAGTTCTTGGTTCAGCAATAATTCTTGAAATTGAGCTTTGAGAAGTTTCACTTCCGCCTGCCGCTCCAGTAAAACGGGGAGTCGCTGAGCCAGCTCGTCCGGCCGCGCCACCTGCGCCACCTTTGAGAATATTATCCAAGAGTTTTGCAATCTCTTGAGCAGAAGAATTTTTTACTTTTACAATCTGAAGCGCTTCTTCGTGTCCAGAGACATCTAAAAACTTAACCATCTTGGCGAGACGGTTAATGTTTGAACCGGTATCAGCAATGATGATGGTGTTAGTTTGTTTGATATCAATTAAGCGGCCATAGCGACTCATAAATGGTCTGAAGTTTCGTGCAATTTCTGCTGCCGAAACGTGCTTGAGTGAAATCACTCGCATCAGATAATTTTCAGTGTCTGGAGTATAGTTACCAGTATAGATTTTGGTTGGAGTATAACGAATATCCCGAGCGTTAATCACTTTGTAGAAGGCACCAGTTTTAATCAATGAGTATCCGGCCATGTTGAGGGCGGCGAGATAAGCTTTCCATGCATCTCCAACTGTGATCGGAGTAGGTGCAATGATAGAAACTTTTCCTTTCACGTCTTTATCCAAAATCAAATTGATTCCGGTTAGTTTTTGCATGTGACGGGTAATTTCCATGATATCGGTGTCGGGAAAATCAAAACTTTCTACAATCTCAGGGCCAAAAGCCGTTTCCGGGTTAAGGTTCACATATTTATTAGATTTGGCCGGTTCAGCTGCCGGTTTGGCGTTAGGGCGATTACCAAAAGTTTCTTTATTCGCATCATCATCTGAATCGCCTTGAAAGGCGGATTCATTATCAGATTCTTCAGAGTCGCCTGAATCAGCGGCGTCAGTTGCTTCTGCATCTTGCTCAAGCTTCTCAGCCGCTTTCAGGGCAGCTGCTGCATCTTCAGCTGACATGGTATCCACGTCAGGAGTAGAGGATTCAACACCCGGTTTTTTGTCGGGACTAAATCTGGTTTGAGAACGGTATTTGTTAAATTGTCCATAGGCCTGCTGTTGTTGCGAGAGCATTAAAGCTGCAAACAGCATGGGTGCTATGAAACGTTTCTTGTGACATCTTGTCTGCATAACCGTTCCTTATTTCTTAATGGAATAATCTTGATTAGCTTCACTACCGTCTCGTTTAATACCGAGTGATAATTGGTCTAATCCTTTAATACGTCCAAATAACAACATGACTTCATTCATATCATATATAGGCTTACCATTGATCGATGTAATAATGTCGCCGTCTTGAATTCCTAAGTAAGGAAAAATCCCTGATGGATCAAGCTCAGTCATTTTAAACGCTAAACTTCCGTCTGGGTTTTGAATCTTTACTGCGCGCGCTTGAGTCAGTACTCCTGCAATATCTTTTAGCTTTTCATCCAGTAAGACTTTTGAAATCGTAAATTTGTTACCCACGTTATCGATGCCTGAGAGTTTTTTGTTTGCTTTATAATCACGGCTCTGTGCAGGTGACATAACAGAAATTGGGGAGCCTTGTTCTTTTGTTTTGTTGTCTGAGATGATCGATTCACACATCCCATTTTCAAGATTTTTCACCAAAATTTCTAAGCGAGTAATTTTAAAAATTTGAGCTATGTTTGAAATCTGATCTCCCACGCGAACTTCTTGGAGTTCACGGTCTCCTCTGACTTGAACTGAAGCAATCGACTTAACCATGTCCTGTAAGACGATCGTGTTGACAAGCTTGATGGGTAAATTGCTAGACTGTTCGGCTTCATCGCATTTTTTATCGGCCAGTACTTTTTTCGTTCCACCTAGACCTGAATTGGTTCTGAAAATATTAATCGATTTCACCTGCATGAGGGTCGAAGGATTAAACATATCATCCATAGGAATAGAGACTGTATAGTCTTTAGCCGTATCTAGGGCCGGAGCACCTCTCATAACCATCGCTGTCGTTTTTCCAAGCGTGTAGGTTACGGCACAAACTAAAAGAACTAGGCCAACTTGATGAATTGGCTCTCTAGAAGAACGAGAAAGAAATTTCTCAATCGAGCGGCTTAAGCTTGGAGAGAGAAGGGGGTGACCATCAGATGTTGAGGGAAGTTTCGGAAGAGATATTCCCTTAAAGCCTTTAAGTTTTGTTCCAGATAATTTCCCTCTTAGCATTTGAAATGAAGAGGTGAGTTTTTCTTTAAGATTTGATTTTCCAGAGGGAGAAATCTCTTGATCGTCTTTGAAGTTTTGACTTGAGACATTGAACTCACCAGTTGAATCTTCATTCGCTCGAATGGGTTCAACTTTGAATCCAGGATTGGTTTGGTCGAGACTTTCAAATGCGTCATCATCCAAGAGTTCATCTTGATCAGATAAGTCTTGTGTCGCTTTTCGGCCAAGCTTCTTTTTGAGGAAGTCTTTGATTTTATTTATCATTAATTTATTGTCATAAAAATTAATGTGATGTGCAAGTAGACTTGGTGGGAATTAAGCTAGAGTGGGATAGTCGGATATTGAGTGATTATTTGTCCGGACTAATCTTATGACTTTTTCTGTACTTTGATTCCGTCTCAACTTTATAATAATGAAGATTATTTTTCATCTCACAAGAGGCATATATGGCTCACGAAACTGGTAAAGAAATTCCGTCTATTGTAAAAAACATGTTCTACGGCGACGTCATGGAAGAAGAAGTTTTTCCTTTTCCTCACTTAAACGAAGGACAAATCGAAATGGCCAAGGCCATGATCGACGCAGTTGACAAATACGCTCAGACAAATATCGACTCGGCCAAGCTAGACCGTGATGCCAAGATTCCTCAAGAAGTCTTAGACGGACTGGCCGGACTCGGTCTGTGTGGTCTAGGTGTAGGCGAGGAGTACGGAGGCCTTGGTCTTGATACCACCCTTTACGCTCGCGTGTTTTCTGAAATCGCAGGCATCGACGGCTCGATTGCGACAACTTTGGGTGCCCATCAATCGATTGGTTTTAAAGCACTAGTGAATGAAGGCAATGAAGAGCAGAAAAAGAAATGGCTTCCTAAGCTTGCTTCTGGTGAATGCTGGGCTTCATTTTGTTTAACTGAGCCTGGTTCTGGCTCTGATGCTTATTCTATTAAAACGAAAGCCGTAAAAAATGCTGATGGAACTTATACCATCACTGGTCAAAAGCTTTGGATTACCAACGCTGGTCTGGCCGGGTTCTATTCAGTCTTTGCTAAAACAGAACATGAAGTCGATGGGAAAAAAGTTGAAAAAATCAGCTGCTTTATCGTTGAAAAAGACCGCGAAGGGATTTCTTTTGGTGAAAAAGAAGACAAAATGGGGATTCGGGCCTCTGAAACAAGAGCCGTATACTTTGATAAAGTAACCGTTCCTGCTGCTAACGTTATTGGAGAGCCAGGTCAGGGATTCAAAATTGCGATGAACGTTCTCAATACTGGTCGCCTATCACTAGGCTCTGGTTCGGTTGGGGGAATGAAGGCGATTTTAAAACTTGCTACTGCTCAGGCCAAAACTCGTAAACAATTTGGCGACTACATTGCAAACTTTGGTTTGATTCAAGAAAAATTGACGACGATGGCAGCAAACATTTATGCCTCTGAATCAATTGTTTATATGACAACTGGTAAAATCACTCAGGGAATGAGCGAGTTCTCACACGAGTCGGCGATTTGTAAAATCTATTGCTCGGAAAAACTGTGGCACACGATTGATATGGCAACTCAGATTGCTGCTGGTAATGCCTATATGCGCGAGTATCCCTATGAGCGCATTATGCGAGACTGCAGAATTAATCTTATCTTTGAAGGAACCAATGAAATCTTGCGTATCTTCACAGCTCTGTCTGGGATCAAAGGACCTTCTGAGGACCTGAAAGAACTTGGAAAAGTGGCGGATATCTCTAAGGCGATTCATGACCCTATTAAATCAGTAGGTCTACTGACAGATTTCGCTAAGAAGAGAATTTCAAAATACGTCGGCTCAAAGTCGCTTAGTAAAGTTCACCCAAACCTAGAAACTCATGGCTCTCACTTTGTGAGTGCGTTGAATGATTTTGCTATCGCTGTTGAAAACACGATTATGAAATACGGGAAAAATATCATTGGTAACGAGCTTCCTCAGATGAGACTAGCAAACATGTCGATTGAACTTTATGTTCAATTGTGTGTTCTATCCCGCACCACTTCTATTCTTAACCGTACTGATGTTTCTGAGTCGGATAAAGAATATGTGACTCTATTAACTGAAGTGATTTGTCGCGATAGCCGTCAAACCTTTACTCGGAATTACAAACGTCTTAACTCTAGTTACGATAAATTAATTCCTAAAGTTGCCAAACACGTCTCAGATCGAGATGGATTTGGTTTTGACATAATTGATTTTTAATTATTTGCCCTCCCTTTTGGGAGGGCTTCTTTTTTTCGCCTTCAGTTGCTCTTCAACTCCTGACAAGAGTGTGGATGAAGAATCAATCAAACTTTCTGAAGAGCTTGATTCCCTTTCAAGAAAAGTCCAGACCGTTAACTATGGCCCAACTCTTAAGCAGGGCGGCGTTTTTGCAGACAAAACCAACGACTATGGGCTTAAGGATCTTTACGCTGTCTCATTTAATGCCATTGATTTCAATTTCGACGGAAAAACTGATCTGGTACTGCTTCCTACGTATTATTCAAGACCGAAATTCATGCTGTTCAATTCTGTTGAGAAAAAATTTCTTCCCTGGAAGCATGATCCACTTCCAGCGGATTTTAAGGCGTCGTTTTTACTTTTTTATGATGTGAATAAAGATAAGACCCTTGATCTGATCGCTGGAGTGCTTAATCAGCGCAGCGAGGTCAGCCAAATTCCTTTAAAGCTCTACCTCGGACGCATCAAGAATGGTCTAATTTCTTTCACTGAAGATCCACAGTTCATAAAACTACCGGCCGAGCCCACCAGCTCTATTACTCTTCTCGATTATGATTTAGACGGCTGGGTGGACATGTTTATTGGCAACTGGTTTGAAAGTCGTAAAGGACAGTACTATCCAGTTTCGGATCGATTACTGAGAAACAATAAGGGCAAGTTTGAAGAAGTGACGTCTCTTCTTAAAGACGAAGCGAAAAAATCGCCGAATCAACTTTATCCTCCGAATGCCCGTCCCACCTATGGGTCGTCCAGTTGTGATATCGATCAAAATGGGTACCCCGATATTTTGACGGCTTCTTCTTCAGGACATAAAAATAAACTTTGGATGAATCTGGGTGATTCGCGAACAGGTGAGCGGGGCTTTGAGGACATTGGAGCGACAACCAACTATGGCTCCGATCCCAATGGCAGTTTAATTCCTACCGGTGGTGGAAGAAACTTTTTCAGCGCTTGCACTGATTATAATGATGACGGAATGATGGATCTTTTTTTAGGCTCACTTTCGCATGCTTATGATAATGAATCTGTGGATAAATCCAGCATTCTGACGGGCTCAAAAGAAACCTATCCTCCCTATTTTGTTCGCACAGAATATCTAAGTGATGCGACCAGTGAGGCCTGGAACCAGGGTGACAAAAGAGGTGTTTGGACTGACTACAACCTCGATGGAAGAATTGATTTAGTGGTTGATAATTCTGGATTTCCCCCGCATTCAAGGCTCGTTATGTTTGAACAAGATGAGTCTCACGCATTTGTAAACTTGGCCGGGCAACTGGGAATTGATGTTGTGAACCCAGTGGGCACGATCAGTATTGATGTGAATCATGATGGACTGCCAGATTTAATTACGTCGCAAAACAATATTCGTCATTCGGATATTCCGCCTCGGCTCTATTTGTTTGAAAACCAAAATAAAGTACCTGGAAGAAAGTCACTCAAAGTTTATTTGCAGGGGATTAAATCTAATACTGAGGCCCTCGGTGCAATGGTTATGCTTTATACAAAAAAGAATAATCATAAAATTGTTCAAAGGCGCTGGAATGAATATTCTCAAGGTGGCCTGACTTCTCAAAATGAAGACGGAGTTCACTTCGGAATTAATAACGGCGTTGAAGCAGTAGGGGTTAAGGTCCGTTGGCCATTTAAAGTGAAGTCCGGTTTTAAACAGGGACAAACGATCGAAAAGCTGTATTCACTTCAAGGCTATATGAATAAAGATTTTGTTGAAGTCACTGTATGTGAAGATGGGAAAATTCTTGCCGGGAAAATTTCTTGCCAATTCTAGCGATTCGCTCTTTATTTTTTCTTAATCATATCGACCAAACTTTTAATATGGTCAGGCATGGTTTTAAAATTCAGACTTGAAAGATGAATGTGTTGTTTCGGAAGTCCCTTCAGATCATAAACTTTTAAATGGGTGTTTTTGTCCAGTGTGTGATCCGGGACAATGGCAAGGCCCACGCCCTTATTCACTAGCTTTTGGATCGTCGTTATTGAATTCACTACAATAATTTTCTGTGAGCGCTTTTTGAATAATTGAAAGAGATGATCCTGATCTGAATACACAACCCATGGGTAATCAGAAGCTTCTTTCGGATTGATTTCATTTTTTGAAACTAAAACCATCTTTTCATCGAAGAGTTTTAAGGAACTCACAAGCTCACTTTGGATATTTTCGGTCGTAAAAATAATGTCATATTTTCCATCATGCAGTTTTTGTTTCAGGTGCTCGACACTATTCACTTCGACGTTTAACTGGTGAAGACTCGTTTTCGTAAAATCGACCATTACTTCGTTAAACCAGGTTTCAAGTAGACCATGAAGGATTCCCACCCTGATGGTTTTATTCATGTGTCCAAAGAATATGTTCTGGAGTTTTTCTTCAAACTGATCAAGTTCCAGAAGCAGGGCCTGGCCTTTTTCTGTTAGTAGAACTTTTTTAGAAGAACGAATGATTAATTGGATACCGACGGATTCTTCCAGAAGTTTTATCTGACGACTCACAGCTGACTGGGCAATATTTAATTCTTGAGCAGCTTTAGAAAAATTAAGATGCCTTGAAGTCACCATAAAGGCTTTCAGGTATCGGTAATCAAGAGAAATCTCTTTCATTTACTGGCCCATGGCGGAAGTTTCGATTCGTCTTTGAAGAATTTACCAACGTGTTGCCCGTCGGCCGCATTGGTGACTACAAATCCTTCTTCGTTATTCGCTGGATCGAGTAAGTAATCTAGGGTCGAGTCTTGAGTGTAATAAGCAGTGAAAGGATCAATCAATATTTTTAAGTCAAATTTGATCAAGGGATAACTTGTTTCGATCACCAAATCATCAGGATCGAGCTGGGAAAAACCAGTATCATAAGTAAATCCGCCGCAACCTTTTCCGCCAATTTTAATCCGGAATAAGAGACCTTCCAAGGTGTAGTCATTTTCTTGCATGAGTTGAATTTGGCGAACAGCACTATCGGAGATAAATAACTTAATATCCGAGGCCTGAAGAGTTTTTTCCATGACAGCATCCTAGCAAAGCTTTTGAATATTGTCTTTAGTTGGCCATGACCTTATTCTGTTAGAAATTAAGGAAATTACACATGAAAGCTCATTATATTGTTCAAATCGACAGACCAGAGCAGCACCACGTTAAGGTCAGCCTGAAATTCACCCGTCCTCAGGGGACTTCAAAGATGAGGGTTTTTCTTCCCTCGTGGAGTCCGGGATCGTACTTAATGCGGGAATATGCCCGCCACATCCGTTGGTTTGAGGCGACTCAGGCAAACGGGGAAGTGCTTTTTCATGAGCAACAGGCCAAGGGTGTATGGGAAATTGACTGGAGTAAATCCTCCCTCAAACATGAACTTGAGGAACTCCAAGTGAGTTATGAAATTTACTGCAAAGAACTGACAGTCAGGACTTCTCATGTGGATGCCTCGCACGCATTTTTACATGGCCCAAGTTATCTGATGGGAATTGAAAATCAAAACCTAGAGACTCCAACCATTGAGTTTCGCTTTCCTCCTCTGTGGAGCAAGTTAAGCACCACCTTGAAGGATATTTCTAAGACTCGAAATCAATTTCTCTATAGTGCACTCAATTACGATGAACTGATTGATACGCCGGTTGAAATAGGTTGCCAAGAAACAGACGGGTTTGAATACCAAGGCAAGCCTCATCATTTGGCCTACTATGGTCAGATGTATCCGCATAAACAAAACCTGAAAGAAGACATTAAAAAAGTCGTTCAATCCGTGGCCAGGCATTTTCATGAGGAATTGCCTTATGATCAGTATCTTTTTGTCACGCATTTCGTGCCTAAACTTTACGGCGGGCTTGAGCATTTAAATTCAACTGTTTTGCAGTTCGATGGAAGAAAACTAGGAAATCGAAAAGACTATTTGAATTACTTATCTCTTGTAGGGCATGAATATTTTCATCTCTGGAATGTAAAAAGAATTCGTCCCGAAGAGCTAGGACCCTTTGATTACTTAAATGAAAACTATACCTCCCTTCTGTGGCTGGCCGAAGGTCTAACCAGCTTCATGGATGATTTATTCATTTACCGTGCGGATATTTCTTCGCTGGAAGAATATCTGGATATAGTGAAGGGTAATATTGAAACTTACTATGGAACTCCTGGACGAAATTATCATTCACTCGAGCAGAGCTCATACAACGCCTGGGTAAAACTTTATCGACCTGATGAGAATACAAAAAATTCTTCTATTAGTTATTACCTTAAGGGTGGACTGGTCTTTAATGTGCTTCACGGACTGTTACTGGAAAAAGGAAAGTCCATCAATGATCTGCTACTCGCGCTTTGGGAAGATTATAAAAAACGACCAGCGACAGGTATAACTCGAGAGGGGATTTATTCTCTGATTAAAAATCTTGGGGGAGAAGAAGTTCTCAATCAATTTTCTAATATGGTGGAGACTACGGTCGAGATTGATTTTGAATCTGCCTTTAAAAAAATGGGATGCGAATTTAAGTGGCATGAATCAAGCCGCGCTTGGCTTGGTTTGGATTGGGATTTTATAGGGGACCGAGTCCTTGTTAAAAGTGTGGTTCTGGATGGTCCCGCTCAACGAGGTGGCCTGAATGCGGGCGATGAAATTACTTACCTGAACGGACTGCGATTTTTAAAAGAAGACGCTGATAAAATAGACTCCCTCGTGATGATTGATCAGCCCTATGAACTCACTATTTCCAGACAAGGAAAGATGGAGAGACTAGAAGTCACGCCACTAAAAGCCCCTCGTAGTCTCAAAGAAATTATTGTGGTGGACCGAGCAAAAGCTGAAAAGAGTTTTAAATTTTAATCCAAGCAAGGGCAATGATCA
>CANFNN010000022.1 GCA_947448095.1 Bacteriovoracaceae bacterium
CAATACAACGCTGAACTTGTAAACCTTGTTTTTGATAAAGAAATGGATTACTCGGTGGTTCAAAGAGTCATGCATGATTCGGCACTGGCCGGTTATTCTCAGTTTAAATTTATCGTAAAGGGGAATTACTAGGTTATGCATAAGCTGAATGTTGTGATCTTATTCAGTCTTTTCAGTACCCTTGCTCAGGCGAGTGCTCCAAAAGCTTTGGACCGCTGGACTGTTTTAATGACTTTGGTTTCTAAGGAGATGAAGATTCTGGAAAATGCTAAGCACAAGGGACCAGAATTAAAATATCGCATGCTTGAGCTTCATTCAGAGCGACTTAAACTGCTTCATGAAAAGAACAACAAAGATTTCATGGAGAAATCAAAAACTGCCAATGTTAGCAAAAATAAAGAAAGTTTCTTTCAAGAAACTCGCGAGTATTACCAGTATACAAAACAATTCGGAAATCAACTCTTAAAAGAATATCCAGATGCTCGTCGCCGTGCCGAGGTGCTGTTCGCTATGGCGCTTAATTCAAGAGATTATGGACGTGATAATATCACTGAGAAATATCTGCTTGAAACCATTTTTCTGGTCAAAGACCCTCATCATTCACTTCGCCACCACGCTGAGACAGCTCTGGCCGATTTTTACTATAACGAAAAGCGCTTCCAAGATGCTATTAGCTACTATGAAAAAGTTATTACGAAAACTGAGGACGAGTGGTTACCTAAGCATTATTTTAACCTTTCATGGTGTTATCTCAAAGTGAGAGAATTTGATAAGGCGATCAAGGCCATTCGTGATTCTTATGCACTTTCTAAAATTCGCCAGTACGTGAATATCAATGATCAGGTTTTGGATAATATTGGATCATTCTACGTCTATGCAGGTCGTCCACTTGAGGGCCTTGAGTTCTATCTTAAAAATGAAAAAGACCCGATTCCTTATTTAATGCCTATGGCAAAAAAGACTTCCGAAAAAGGGCATGAAAAAGAAACTGAAGAGATTCTCGAGGCCACTCAGAAGCTAGTGGATAAAAATGATTGGTTCCAGTATCAAGAAGAACTTTTTCATAGCTATCTTGATTTCTATCGTCACTATAACCGTTTTTCAGATCATGAACAAACATCTCGCTCTATGGTGGCCTATTACAAGAAAGCCGAAACGGATAAAAAACTCAAACTTAAAACTGATCTCAAAGAAGATTCTATCGAGAAAATGCGAACTCTCGCAGGTTTTTTACAAGTTAAGCTAGCTAAAAACATGAAAGAAGACGGAGGAAGTTACAAAGAGCAAGAAATGACGATTGTTCTTAATTTCTTTAATCACCTTATTGCCTTAGACCCAAGTCACAAAGTGGAGTATCTCTATTTTCGTGGAGAAACATTTTATTCCGTTCGCCGCTTTCTGGATGCAGCTCCGGCCTATATTGATTGCGTTAATGAAGCCAAGTTAGTGAAAAACGACGACTACTCACATAAAGCTTTAAATTCTCTTTTGTCTTTGACTGGTATGGAAGTCATTGAGAAAACGCTTAATACAAAATATCTGGTATTTGCTTATTCTGAGCACATCGGCATCTGGCCTCGAGATGAGAAGAGTGAGCTTATTTATCCTAAGTTATTTGAAATTTATCGTCAGGCAGGTCTTGATGAGAAAGCTTCTATCGTCTTACGTGCTTATAATAAATCCTATCCTGAGCATTTAACTGAGCAGCAAACACTCATGACAAAAGTTCTGGATCTGTTTATTGATCGCAAAGAAACCAAAAAACTTGCTTCTTGGATTCATGAATTCAAATCAGGCTTTCTTTCATTTTCTAAAGAAACGATTGAGAAAACAGAAATTACTTTGGGGAATATGCTTTTTCTTGAGTATCAAGCTCTGGCCAAGCAGGGAAATAAAGCAGCGGCTGCCAAAGGCTTTGAGTCTATCTACGAAAATCCTTTGTATACCGCCAAAGTAAAATCTCAGTCAGCTTTTTTTGCAGCACTTACATACTTAGAACTATCTGAAACTGAAAAAAGTTATCACTGGCAGGTACTCGCCTTTGAAAGCATGACTCTTGAAGAGCGCATGTCTAAACGTGATGAACAATTAAAAATGACCGAAAGAACCTATAAACTTCAAGATTTCGTTACTTCTTTCAAAATGTCAGGCTTTTTTCTTAAGCAGTTTTGCTCGCTCAAAGACGACATTCAAAATCGTTTTTATGAAGTAGCGGTTATGACAGCTCTTGTTGAGGAAAATGCCGAAGGTGCAGAGAACGTTATTAGACTTCATTCCAACTGCCTGAAAAAACCAGAAAGTCGTGAAAATGCTCTCGCGCAACTGTATTCATTTTTTGAAAAGACTGGTGACTTTCGCGGCCTTCGCTTACATGTTCACCGTTATCCATCTGAAGAGTTTAAAAATCAATACCGCTTCACACTTCAAAAATGGTACTGGGAGAGATCCAGCTTAAATTTAAAAGAACAAATTCGCCAGGAATTTAAGGCTCTTAAAAATCCTGAAGTCATGGTGTGGCTCAAAGAAATTGAAGACTATAAAAATGCAGATAAGTTACTTTCAGAATTAAAAAATGAAACTATCTGGGAGCAACTTGTTTTTGATGGGGAAGCTTATAACAAAGCACTTGAAAATCATTTGCTAAAAGTTCAAAGCTTTAAGCAGAATTATCAACATTTAACATCATCCACTCAGACTGATTTAGCGATTCTTTCCACTCGCATGTTTTCCTCTTTATATCTTAACCTTGGTGAGAAAATTTCAAATATCAAGCCGAAGGGGATGGATGCTGAAACCTTAAAAGATTTTAGTGCTGCCATGAAACAAGTGGGCGGACAATTTTTAGGGGTATCAAGACAGTTTGATAGTCAACTTGTAAAAGCTTTAAAAGAAAAAGAAACTCTTGCATGGGGATCCAGATCGATTGCTTCGGTGGAACAGATTGAAAACCCTGTTTTTTCTTTTTTTACTGGTCTTACGATGGACAAAAGTAGAGAGGACTAAAAAATGAAATCGATTACTTTTCTTTTTTTACTACTTCTCCTTGCTTCTTGTTCTTCAAGTCGTATTGATCGAAAAATTGATGATGTTGCTCTTGATTCCTTGGCCGATGAAACCTATCTGCGCTGGGGAGAAGGTCGACTCAAAAAAAATGCCAAGTCAGAATATGAGGTGATTGGCTGCTATCAAGGAGAGACTACTAAGACGCTTAAAAGTTTTAAGAACGAGTATCTTTCTAAAAATCAGACTCCTTATTACTGGTTACACATAGGTAATTGTTATTTCATCAAGGAGAATTGGTCAAAAGCCGAGTTTTTCTACCGTATGACCATGGAAGAGACAAAAGAAAAAACTATTAAATCAATTGCCCTGAATAATCTGGGACTGATACATTTCAAATATGAGCAGTGGGAAAAGGGCAAAGAATTATTGTTAGAGTCAATGAAAATTGCCCCTAAGTTCAAGGTTCCGCGCTATAATATTTCACAGCTTTATTTGCAGTTTGGTCTGTTCGATAAAGCGATTGAAGTGCTGAACGATTCTGCCTTCAAAGGTCACAAAGACATCGATGTCAATTTCTCACTTGCAAATGCTTATTTGTACAAAGGGGATTTGAAAACTTCAGCTTCATATTTTCAGATGATTCCACGAGACAGCTTTCATCGTGAGGATATCGCTGCAACTTATGCACTTTTTTTAATTAAGAATGGGAAAATTAAAGAAGCCAAAGAAGTTATGGATGACCGAGAAAGAAGTGGTGTTCTTGAGTTAACGACCATCTCTCAAAAAATTGAGAAGATGATTGCACTTAGACTGAAAGAGGAATAGTTCATGAGTATTAAAACCATCCAGGGCCAATTTTGCCTGAAGTGTTTGGATCAAAGGATTCAAAGCTCTCTCATGATTGATAAGAAGAAGATTCTTATTGGATCTGGTGAACATTCTGATTTCAGAATCCAAGACAAATCTGTCTCCTCAATGCACGCTTTCATTTGTCTGAAAGGTGATGATGGCTTCATGGTTAAAGATCTTTATTCTGAAAGTGGAATCTATGTTAATGGAAAGCGGGTTGAAGAGAGTTTTGTTACCCAAGGTGATGTTCTCACTATTGGAACACTTAGTTTCTCCGTCGATTCAATTGACGTAGCAGCTCCAGTCTATAACGCTGATGAGGCCATTTCTCCTGCCGCTCAATTGATTTCCTCAATTGCTCTACCTCCTCGTGAAGGCTTGGTTTTTATTGACGGTGAGTACTGCGATATTCAATTTGATGAATCGGCCTATAAACCACTTACGACTCTTGTTAATTCTGAATTTCACGGTGACTATGTTGAACTTGATCAATCGATTGAGCCACTTGAAATTGCTTATAATGTTAAGGCAAAAAAATTAGAAATCATTTCATACATGAACGGTATGATGATGGATATTGCTTACCTTGAATTAAAAGATGGTGATTATTCTTTAGCTCCTGTCAAAAAATCTAAATTTGATATTCAATTCAGTTCGATCTCGAAAACAAAAATATTCTCTATTAAAGGTGGAGATCTACGTTTCTTTGCCCAAGAGGGGATTTCTCCTTCAGTTCCTTGGGACAAAGTGTCACTGGCCCAGCCTTTATTTTTAACTTCCGGGGCAGAGCAGATTTCTTTGCGCTTTGTAGACACTGGAGTTAAGTGGAGAGGGATACCTTTATTTCATCGGGATCGTGAATTCTATAAACAAGCAGGTAAGGTTTTCGCTGGAGTCTTCTTGCCAATGCTTCTTTTATTATTTGTCACCATACCGAAGCCAGATGCTGATCAAGAATCAGTAGCAGTTGTTTATAAACTGCCTGATCAGGTGAAAAAACCAACTGAGACCCAAGAAAAATCTGACGTCAAAGCTGAAGAGCTAACGTCGAAAACTGAGAATTCTGGCCATAAAGAAAACGAACAGAATCCTACAAAAGTGGAATTCGCAGCTGCTTCTCAAAAACAAAAAGTTGTGGCCAAGGCCGCCGCTCCGGCAGCTGCTGCTGCGGCACCTGTGCAAACTACTCCTGTGAAGGCTTACGAATTCAAGTCCTCAGTCGCAATGAATTCTTTAGTGGGTGATGCGCCAAAAATTAATACGAATGGTTCAGCCTCTAAAGCCTCTGTCAAAGATGCCTCTTTTAATGCTGGATCGGCCGATGATGGCGCCCTTGTTGCTGGAGCTGATATTGGAGTGTCTAAATTTAATGGTTCGGATAAAAAAGGCTCGGGATCTGGCTCTTTTGGTTCTCGTGGTCTTGCCTCTAAGTCTGGCTTTGACAGTTCGTACTTAGAACCGAAGACCGTAGTTCTTGGTTCGATGGACCCAGAATTGCTTAGAAAAATATTAAGAGAGTATATTCCTCAGTTCCGTCACTGCTACCAACAGGAGTTGATTGGAAACTCTGATAAAATTAAAGGTGTCATTGACCTCAATTTTACAATTAGTCCCGACGGTCGAGTTGCCAAACACAACATCCGAGCTAAGGATGCTCGTTTTTCTCAAAAGGGTATTGGATGCATGGGACAAGTCCTAAGCATTATCGACTTTCCTAAGCCTAAAGGGGGCGGGGTTGTGGACGTAAGACAGCCATTAAATTTCTTTGCTGAAACCGAGAAGATTTAAGAGCTTTTGTCGGGTATTAATACTTTTAAGTAAGACTTGATTTAGGACGAAGAGAGTAATGATGATGAATCATATTCTCAGCTGTCGTTATTTATTGAAAATTCATTCCCTGGTGGGAATGCTTCTTTTCATATTGTCGCTCGTTGGTTGTCAGCCTGTTCAGGAAAAAAGTAATCTTTCAATCTCAAGTCTAAGTGAAACGACTGGTGTTCCTGCAGGTGGTTCAGAGATAACGATACTTGGTTCGAATTTGACCTTTATTGAAGATGTCAAATTTGATCAATCTTCGTGTACTGATATTGTTTTTGTAAGCTCATCTAAATTGACTTGTACGGTACCTGCTCACTCAGCAGGAATTGTCACTGTAACAGTTTATGGACGGGCCAATCGTACAGCAACAGCAACATACACCTATGCAGAGACTGCACTTACGATTAGTTCTTTTTCTCCTTCAGCAGGAGATGTCTTAGGCGGAAACAATCTCGTCATTAATGGAACGGGTTTTGTTAGCGGTGCCACCGTCAAAGTGGGTGGTGTCAGTTGCACAGGTGTCGTTTTTACTTCATCAACTTTAATGAACTGTTCTGTTCCTGCAAATGCCACAGGTAACTATTCCGTTGTTGTGACCAATCCAGATACTTCTTCCATTACCAGTTCAACCAATTATTCATATGACATTACTCCGGTTATCTCTAGCATTTCACCGACTTCAGGATTTCTGGCCGGAGGTGGAACCCTAACCCTGACTGGTACAGGTTTTCTGGCGGGTGCTTCAGTGACTATCGGGGGAACACTTTGCACTCTTCCCAATGTCGTAAGTTCTACCTCTCTTACGTGTACGATCCCGGCAAAAACGGCATGGACTTACAGCGTGACAGTCACAAATTCAAATTTACGTTCAAGTACTCTTAGTAGTGCCTACACTTATGTTCCTGCGCCAACGATTAGTGCAGTCATTCCCGCTTTGGGTCCCATTACAGGTGGAATTTCTGTCACACTCACGGGGACAGGTTTTCTTGCTGGGGCAGGAGTTAAAATTGGTGGAGTCACTTGCACGAGCGTGATTGTAATGTCCTCTACAATGTTGAGTTGTATCAATCCTGCCAATGCCATTGCTGGCCCTTATAGCGTTGTCATTACTAACACTGATACTCAGAGTGCAACGAAGGCCAATGGCTTTACCTACATACCACCTCCGATTGTCACAAGTGTGTCGCCCACATCTGGTCAACTAGCTGGTGGAGGCCTTCTCACAATGACTGGATCGGGATTTACGGCCGGAGCAACGGTGAGTATTGGTGGTTCTAGCTGTTTTGGTGTCTCAGTAACTAGTGCAACGTCGGCGACTTGTTTTTTACCCGCGAAAGGGGCAGCAACCTATAATCTTGTATTCACTAATCCAGATCTACAAACTGGAAGCTTAATTAACGCTTACACTTATCAACCTGCACCGACAGTGACAGGTGTTCTTCCCCTAGCGGGTGCCCTTGCCGGGGGAACAGCTGTGACCATTACAGGCACTGGATTTTTAAATTTGGCCACGATTGATTTTGGTGGCTCTCCATGCTCTGGAGTTGTGGTTAATAGTAGTACGAGTATTACTTGTACCACTACCGCTCATGCTGCAGGAGCAGTGACAGTGACAGCAACGAATACTGACGCACAAACAGGAAATAAGGCTACTGCTTACACTTATCAAGCAGCGCCCACTGTCAGCAGTGTTAGTCCCTCTGCGGGAGCACTGGCAGGTGGAACAGCTGTTACCATTACTGGGACAGGATTTTTAACCTTGGCCACGATTGATTTCGGTGGCTCAAATTGTTCAGGGGTTGTGGTCAATAGCTCTACAAGCATTACTTGTACAACAACCGCTCACGCTTTAGGCGGGGTAACAGTTACGGCAACTAATACTGATACCCAAGCGGGTAATAAGGCAACAGGTTACACTTATCAAGCGGCACCGACCGTGGGTAGCGTGAGTCCCTTGGTAGGTCCATTGGCCGGGGGAACAGCGGTCACGATCACAGGTAGTGGATTCTTATCTTCGGCAACCATAGATTTTGGTGGTTCTCCTTGTTCCGGCGTTGTTGTGAATAGTCCGACAAGTATTAGTTGTACGACTTCAGCTCATGGTGCCAGTGCTGTGACTGTCACTGCAACGAACGCTGATACTCAAAGCGGAAGTAAGACGCCTGCATTCACGTATCAGGCGGCACCTGTGGTTACAAGTCTTTCAATCACATCTGGTCTACAGGCCGGTGGTGCAGCAATTACTATTACGGGTACAGATTTTTTAATTGGGGCGATTCCTAAGTTTGACACTACCGATTGTTCAAGTGTTGTTGTTAATAGTTCAACTTCTATCACCTGCGTAACGCCTGGCCATGCCGCTGGAGCTGTATCCGTTACGGTGCTCAATACAGATGGACAAACTGGCAGCTCATCTGGAATTTTTACCTATACTTCAATTCCAATTGTTGGGTTTCAAGTTGGAGCTGCTAGTCCTAATCCGCCTAAGCCAGACTCCTATGGATCTACAACAACGAACGTAACTCATACCTTCACTCTGGTGAATACAGGAGAGGGGATTTCCACTCCTATTACAATGTTGGTAACTGGAGCCGATGCGAGTAAATTTGTCTTAGGTACAGATAATTGCACTGGAAATACCTTAGCGATTGGTGCGACTTGTACCGTTCAGTTAACATTTTTAGGGGCTTCCCTAGGCACTGGTTTATATATTGCCGACTTTTCTTTAAGCGCAACTTCTGGAGGCACTGACTCAACTCCTGTCAGTGGATCAGTCCCATGAAATTAAAATCAATTATTTTACTCACTCTTCTTTTAGCTAGCGGACTTTTGCTGGCCCAAGACCAAGGGCTTAGTCTTTGTGAAAAAGAGGGCGAGGAATTTGGAAATGGTTTAGGCCATGATCAAATATCATTTGAGTGTTATGAATCTTTCAGAAAAGCTGCCCATACAGAAGCCATTAAAAAAAGCTCGAATGAAAAAACCTTGGTTTTTGGTCACAGAAACATTGTGTTTATTAAGCAAGGTGAAAAAGTTAACATTATCGCTGGAAAATACACCGAATTGGATGAAATCCTTGCGCTTGCAATAGACGAGAGTCATCAAGAAATAGCAGTTCTGATTAAAAATGGGGATGTCCTCTTTTTTTCAAGTGCTTTGACGGGCAATGTTGCTCCTTTGAGAATTTTAAGAAATAAAGAATTGGATGGATCCACTGATCTGGTCATTAATGGCAAAACGGATGAAGTGATTCTTTTTAATGAGACGAATTCGAGGCTGCTTTTTTTCTCACGACTTGCCAACTATAGTGCACCAGAAAGTCGCAAAAAACTTAATCTGCTAAGAACGGTGAAGATCACGTCTACTAAATCAAGTTTGAGCCTCGACCAGGATCATCAAGAACTCTTCCTACTTGATTCGACTAAGATGAGTGTCCAAGTTCACTCGCTGGAAAAATTAGTTAAGGATTCACCTAGTCTCAGACTTGATATCAATATCACTGATCTCAAGGAACCGACCAAACTTGAATATTCATCTGTTAAGGATTCAATCGTTATTTCAAATAGGATAGGGGATCAAAGCTCCCTAAGTCGACTTACAGGCATCAAAACGAAATAAGGTCTAAGCAGCTTGAGAAAGTTCAGCTTCAGGTGAGGGCATGTTTTGTCTTCTTTGGAAGTTTTTCAAAATAAGTTTATGCACGTATCTTTCAATCTTATCCATCATGACTGGATTGGTTGAAAAACGAAAAGAGCTTTTATGGCCATTAAAACTTGCCCACTCAAGTTTACCCCAAATAAATTTGGGAGTAGCTATATGGAATTGGGATAGTTCTTCAAGCTTCCACTCAAGTATTTCATTCTTGGCCCCAAAGAGGCTCCACCAGGATTTTTTAATAAGCTTCATTTTATCATCATGAATTTCGAGTTTATAGGTCGGACCTTGAAGCGTGTAGAAAATCACAATTACCCCCTGCTGAGTAGAGTACTTATCGATTCAATCGTCATTTTCTATAGGGGAAATGAAATATTTGTAAAAAATATTTTTTTATTTATAAACAAATGGAAAATACTGTACAGCTGAGTCTTGGATGAGCCGAATAGTAGGTATGATTAATTTAATATTTTTATTGATAAGTTTTTTTGTTTACGCTGAACAGTGTGATGTGGCCGCCACTCAGCCTATTGCGCTTAATACTTTTGGTAAAACAAAGGCCTGCCTTAGTGCTATTGCGAATGCTCCTGGTTCGCCAGAATTCTCTAAAATGTATTTTCAAAAAATGGACGCAAAAGAGGACTTTGTCTTCTTTTGTCATACAGATGATAAAACTCATTCGCGAATTTTGTTTTTAGAAGACGACGGTATCCAAACTCTGAAGCTTCCCATTTATTATTACATGAGCGGGATTGATCACACGGATCTGCCACGAAACATACTTCATTTTAAAAATCAAAATAAAGACTTCTACATTCAATATGAGTATTACGACGTTGCGAATGTCGTTACCGCTGATAAGCTGCCTGCGCTTTCAAAAGAGATGATGATTTCAATGAGTCGTATCCAAAATGAATATATTAAAAAATATGAGGCCTGGCTAAAAAGCGAAAATAAAGAAGCGACAATCAAGTTAGTTTCACCCGACGAAGGTGAAATGAAAATTTTGACGACTTGCCTTGAAAGCAAACAGCAGGAAGTGGTCGCCTTATATCTGCAGAGCAAATTCCTCCCTAAAATACCTGCCTATGGGACTATGGTGAACGATTCCCACAACCGGGAGAGCCTGACTAGTGGCGATAAAGCGAAATACCAAAGACCCTGGAGTGAAATTGAGGCGGAGTTTATGGGCGAGCTTAAGAAATCTTATCCCATTTGTGATGGAATTGTGGGTGAGGAGAGCGTAAAGCAGGCGTTTGAGAAAAGTTTTGGAAAAAATAAATTACCCTACGAGAGCTTGCGGCATTACTTCTTTCCTTGATTTGTATTCTGACCTAAAACCCAAGCGGCAAATTTTTCCCAACTTTTGACCGATTTTGATCCAAACAACGCAGAGTCAAAAATTCCTTTGTAAAGCATAAGGAATTTACGCACGCTTACATGTAAGAAATTGTTTATTTTTAGCCTATTTCTCGAGAAATTTTATCGGATATTCCCACTAAATCTAGTTATAAAAACCGTCAAAAAAATGTCAAGGATACTATATGTAGTTTTTTGCTTTCCAATCGTCAGAAGTGCCACTACGCTGAATGTAAGACGGATTTATTAACACCACCACACACATCATGAAGAAGGAGTTGGGGTATGAACACAAACTTAACGAGCTCGGAGCCATTACTTACACCATCGAACGATCGCTTTGTCTTATTCCCGATCAAACATAACGACATCTGGGATATGTACAAGAAATCGATGGCCAGTTTTTGGACGGCCGAAGAAATTGATCTTTATTCCGACCTAAATGATTGGAATAATCTTAACGATCAAGAGCGTCACTATATTTCCCATATCCTAGCATTCTTCTCGGCTTCTGATGGCATCGTAAATGAAAACCTTGCTCTTCGTTTTTATAACGATGTTCAAATTCCAGAAGCGCGTGCTTTCTACGGTTTTCAAATTGCCATGGAAAATATCCATGCTGAAACTTACGGTCTATTAATTGATACCTATATTAAAGATGCTAAACAGAAAGATTACCTTCTGAATGCCATCGACAATATCCCATGCATTAAGAAAAAAGCTGACTGGGCAATGAAGTGGATTAACGGCAATGATTCATTTGCTGAGAGATTGGTCGCTTTTGCTGCGATTGAAGGCATTTTCTTCTCTGGTTCTTTCTGCTCTATCTTTTGGTTAAAAAAACGCGGCTTAATGCCAGGACTTACTTTCTCAAACGAGCTCATTTCTCGTGATGAAGGTCTTCATACTGACTTTGCTTGCTTACTTTACCGCGACCATATTAAAAATAAACCAGCTGAATCACGCATTCGTGAGTTGATCACTGAAGCTGTAAACTTCGAGTGTGAGTTCATTACTGAAGCTCTTCCTGTTTCTTTGATTGGGATGAACTCAGATATGATGAAAGAATACATTCGTTTTTGTGCCGACAGATTAATGAGACAGCTTGGCTACTCAGAAATCTACAACTCTAAAAACCCATTTGACTGGATGGAGCTCATCTCTATGCAAGGAAAGACCAACTTCTTTGAGCGTAAAGTTTCTGAGTACCAAAAAGCGGGAGTTGTGAATTCTACAAAAGAAGGCGTTGGTAATAACTTTTCGTTTTCTACTGATATTGATTTTTAATTTTTAAGTTTTTCGAGAGGAGATAAATATATGTTCGTCACAACACGCTCAGGTAAAAGTGAACCTGTACAATTTGATAAAATCACTCACCGTATTTCTCAGCTGACTTATGGCTTGGATCCAAAATACGTCGATGCGATGCAAATCGCTAAACGGACCATCAATGGTCTTTTTGATGGGATTACGACTGATCAGTTAGACAATTTGTCAGCAGAAGTTTCTGCTTACATGACTTCTGTTCATCCAGATTACGCCCGCCTTGCCGGCCGTATTGCAGTTGCCAACCTTCACCGGTCAACTTCTGATTCCTTTATGGAGACTTTCGAGACTCTTTATAGTTATCAGAATGAATTTACGAAAGAGAAGCAACCTCTGATTTCTAAAGAGATTTTTGACTTTGCTCGTGAATACAAAGACAGAATTTCTACCGAAATTGCTTATTCTCGTGACTTTGAATTCGATTACTTCGGATTCAAGACATTAGAGAAATCATATTTATTAAAAGTTAACGGGAAGATTGTTGAGCGTCCTCAACACCTCTTCATGCGTGTTGCTCTAGGAGTTCAAATTGGAAACATTGAAGAAGCCATCAAAACTTATCACCTTATTTCTGAGGGCTGGTTCACTCACGCTTCTCCAACTCTTTTTAATGCCGGTACTAATAAGGCGCAGATGTCGTCATGCTTCCTGGTAGCGATGAAAGATGATTCCATCGATGGAATCTACACAACACTCAGACAAACTGCTCTGATTTCTCAGTCTGCTGGTGGTATTGGTCTTTCTATTCATAATGTTCGTGCTAAAGGTTCTTTCATCCGCGGAACAAACGGTACTTCGAATGGTATCGTTCCTATGCTTCGCGTTTTTAACGATACGGCCCGCTACGTTGATCAGGGCGGCGGCAAACGTAAAGGTGCTTTCGCCATTTACTTAGAGCCTTGGCATGCTGATATCGAAGATTTTCTTGAACTTCGTAAAAACCACGGAAAAGAAGAGCTTCGTGCTCGTGATCTTTTCTACGCTCTTTGGATTAACGATCTTTTCATGAAGCGAGTTGAAGCCGATGCTGATTGGACGCTCATGTGTCCAAACAAATCACCAGGTCTTGCCGATTGTCATGGTAAAGAATTCGAAGCTCTTTATGAGAAATACGAAAAAGAAGGGCGTGGTCTAAGAGTCGTTAAAGCTCGTGACCTTTGGTTTAAAGTGATTTCATGCCAAATTGAATCTGGTATGCCTTTCATGTTGTACAAAGATGCAGCGAATGAAAAATCAAACCAAAAAAATCTTGGAACTATTAAGTCTTCAAACCTTTGTACAGAAATCATGCAGTATACTTCTGAAAAAGAAATAGCTGTTTGTAACCTGGCCTCGATTGCTCTTCCTAAATTCGTTGAGAATGGAAAGTTTGATCATAAAAAACTCTACGATGTGACTTATCAAGTGACTCGTAACCTTAACAAAATTATCGATCTCAACTACTACCCAGTGGAAGAAGCTCGTTATTCGAACATGAAAAACCGTCCAATCGGGATCGGTGTTCAAGGGCTTGCCGATACGTTCTTTAAAATGCGTTTTGCTTTTGATTCTTCAGACGCAAGACAACTGAATAAAGATATCTTTGAGACTATTTACTATGCGGCATTGAGCTCTTCAGCTGATCTTGCGAAGAAAGATGGTCACTACGATTCTTATGAAGGAAGCCCGATTTCGAAAGGAATCCTTCAGCACGACATGTGGGCCGAAGCTCGTACCACTGATCGTTGGGACTGGACTTCTCTTCGTGGCAAAATTAAGACTTACGGTGTACGTAACTCGCTTCTTATGGCGCCTATGCCAACTGCCTCAACCTCTCAGATCCTCGGAAATAACGAGTGTATTGAGCCGGTAACTTCAAACATCTATACTCGTCGGGTTCTCTCTGGAGAGTTCGCCATGGTCAACAAGCACTTAGTGCGTGACCTCATTCAGCTTGGTCTCTGGAATGAAGAAATGAAAGACCGTATCATCGCTCACAATGGATCGGTCCAGTACATTCCGGAGATCCCAGCTGAAATGAAAGAGCTTTACCGAACTGTGTGGGAAATTAAGCAAAAGTCGATTCTTGAAATGGCCGCTGATCGTGGTGCCTTCATCGATCAGTCTCAATCGCTTAACATTCACATGGAAGATACTAACTTTGGTAAACTTTCATCTCTGCATTTTGCGGCGTGGAAGCTTGGGCTTAAAACAGGTATGTACTACCTGCGTACACGTCCTGCAGTTGACGCCATTAAATTCACCATCAAAGAGCCAACTCAAACAACAGCAGTTGAGCAAGTGGCAGCAATGGTTTGTTCTTTAGAAAATCCTGAAGATTGCGTTTCTTGCGGTAGTTAGTAAGACGAGCGCATTGAAGATTTCCGTCTGAGGGCCCTGAAAGGGGCCCTTTTTTATTTCTGATTAATCGACTACGGCCTTATTAAATTTCTCCAACGTTACCTTGTCATTCGATAGCTGCTCCCGCATTAGCGAAATGACTTTTTCCATCGAAGCCGCCACATTGTATGCTTCTGATCCAACCTTTAATTGGCTTTCCAGTTTTACCACTCCCCATACCAGGCCATCTTCTCCAATTAATGGTCCACCTGAATTTCCTGTTCTTAATGGTGCAAAGAAATAAATTCGATCCCCACTATTTCTTAGGCCTCTGCCTTGAGAATAATGTATCCCAAGCCCCATGGTGTTCCCGATGCAAGTCATCACTTGGCTATCCATATTTTCATAACTCATCATAGGGGTAGCTTTCAATTTGAGGGCTTCACCTTGTTTCAATTCGACCATTTCTTTTTTGGTGCATAAAAAATTAAGGCATCGTTTTGTGGCACCCATCTCAATCAGGCAGACATCGTTTTCTTCATTACAGTAATGGACCTTTTTGCAGGGAAAGATCTCTGAAGTGGTATTCGAATAGAGCTGGAACCCTCCACATTCACTTTTATTGGAGCGATCAGGAGACAGAACGTGCTGGTTTGTAAGAACTAGATTTTCGCCAATATGAAAGGCAGTACCCATATAGATCATGCCATCAGCATTAGCGTAGCTTTCTGAGGGGATCATTCTTAAGACGGCACTGGCCTGCTTTCTTGCCTTAAGGTACTGATCCATTGGCATTTCGAGCTTGCTAGCCCCCTTACTGATCTCACCATTTTTATTATAGGGACTAACTCTTACTTCCATTTTCTCCGCACTCAACTGCTTATTTGAAGTTGAAAAAATATCCAAAAATGGTGTGACCAACTTGTCTGGCACAATAGAAAGAGGGGAGGCATACAAATTAGCAGTCATAAGTCCAATTAGGAGCAGTGCTTTCATAGAAAATCCTTTGACGGAATTATCGTCTAAACGGACTGCCAGCATGGAAAGATTGAAAAAATAGGCGAGGGTGACTAGTTTTTAGACAGTTGGGAGGGTCATTCTTTGAATTATTCCTCTAAGTTATAGCTCATATCAGATCGATTCTGCTCAACATTGAGATTTTTTAAGTTGGCCGGGATCGGCTGGTGGGGCGTGACTGGAAAAACGGTATCAAAATTCTTTTTGAAACGTACCGATTGTGGGTTTTCTAAAACGTAAAAATCGATGCCTTTTTTTCTAAATTCTTTTCCGGCGTCTTTCATCGAAATGATAACCCCTTTGGAATAAACATTCACCCCCGTCACGTCGGCATGAATACTGACCCCATCTTTTTTGAGGACTCGCATAATTTCATTGAAAAGTTCAAAAGTGTAGCGAATATAGGGCAAGGTTGACTGAGAATAAATGAGATCAAATTTATTATCATCGTATGGAATTCTTTGGCCAAAATCTAGATCCTGAAACACAACGTAAGGAAGAACCATTTCCTTGGCCTCAGCTTCCGTCATCAGATTGAACTTTAGCGCAGTTAAAATAAAACTCTCCCGTCTATAAAAGGTGAGCGTCTTGGATTTATTTATGCCGTAAAATTCAACTTCAGGAAAAAGCTTCTTCAGCTCGATCAGAACTCTGCCGTTGCCGAATCCAACTTCCATTACTCTCGTCTTTTCTCCAAGGATTTTGTTCTTTTCATAAACTTCACTGACTAGATCTTCGATACGTAGAGGAGCTATCTTTTCATTGAATTCCGCAAGTGAATGAGAACGAGATTTATTATAATTTAAATTTTTATACTGTTCAAAATTCATGGACTGAACAGAGTTGTCTGTTTGGAAATAAAGTGTCAGACAAAAAACAATCATGACGCTTGAAAAGAGAAGGAGAATGTTGCGCAAATTCATTCCTTATTGAAGCATAGATTTTGACAACTGCCCAGAACGTGAATAACATTTCAGAAAACTTACCCGGAGATTCAATGAAACTTATCTTAGTCATCCTCCTGCTCGCTTTGAGCTCATCTTTGTTTGCCTCAGCTAATCAGTTGGGTGTCGGTGCAATGGTTGGTAACCCGACTGGACTTAATGGCAAGTATTGGTTGGATGATCAAAAGGCAGTTGATGCTGGAGTAGGGTTTTCTTTTGGAAGCCAAACAAACTTCAGCTTGCATTCGGACTATTTGCTTCAAAACGAAGGTGCTTTCTTTTTTAACGACGTTTATGCACTAGACTTATACTACGGAGTTGGTGGGCGCATGCAGTTTGCCGACTCTTTAGAAATCGGGCTGAGAGTTCCGGTGGGTCTTGCCCACAAGTTTGCCAATCAACCAGCAGATGCCTTTGCTGAAATTGCACCTATTCTTGATTTCGTTGGGCGAACTGGTCTGGATGTTCATTTAGCGGTAGGGGCAAGATTCTATTTTTAATCCATCATGATTCCTGAATGCGCGAAGCGTTCAGGAGTCAGTTCTTTTGACTTTCTGTAAGAAATCTTCAAATCTAACTTTTAATCATACTTTTCTATTTTTCCTTCTTCGCTATTTATGCGATAGAATATAGACAGAGAATTTATATTGTTTGAGAGGAGGTTTCGATGAAATCTTTATTTTTAGCCGCTGTTTTGATGATCATTTCAACCAGTTCATCGTTTGCGAAATCTGGTGCAAAAAGTACCCAGACGAATACTGACGGCATTAGAATGATCCGCGAGTTCAAATAATTCCTAAAAAAGGGTCATTTTGGCCCTAGTTTATTTGATCGTGATTTTTTCTTTTATTGATACCGCTTTGCCATAAATTTCAGTGATTCTGATCTCTCCACCCTTGTTTTCCTTGATGGGTTTTGTTTTGTTCAATGGATCTATCTTCACCGCATAATCCGCTTCAAATTTGATAATACCTTTTGTGCCTGTAAGCTGGGCCTTTCGGATCTCAAGATTCATGAGTGGTTCGGATTCAATACTTGCCGTGATTTTGTTTTCACTAAAGAGGTGAGTGAAATCCTGTAGGTTTTTCAGTTTTAAGTCTGTGTTGAAGGGCATGAAGACTTTGGGTGTAACAGTGCCCTCGATATCGCAACCTTTTTGAAAGGTATAAGACATAGTGGCAGATTTTCGCATTAAAATGACGTCCATCCAGTTGATTTTGTACTTTTCGCAATTCTCGACACTGAAGTCCTTGGCCGGATTGCTATCAGATCCCGTTTTTTGAAGGATTGGTTTTACCAGTGCCTTTAATGACTTCTTTACCCCTTCGACTTCCGAAGAGCCAAAGGCATTGAGGCTGATTGCAATTAGAGCAAAAGCTAAAAGATTCTTCATTTTATTCTCTATTTTAAATTAGTCACGCAACCAGTGGCAGGTGTAGCCCCCAGCATTCTTCTTCAAGTAATCCTGGTGGTATTCTTCGGCCGGGTAAAACTTTGTTGCGGGCAAGACCTGGGTCACAATCGGGCGATCCCATTTCTTGGAGGCATCAACTTTCTTAATCACTTCATGAGCTGTTTGTTTTTGCTCATCAGAGTGAAAGAATATGGCCGACCGGTATTGAGATCCCTTGTCGTTGCCTTGCTGGTTAACGGTCGTTGGATTGTGCATTCTGAAAAAATAGCCCAAAATCTCAGCGTATGAAATCTTGGCCGAATCAAATTCTACTTCAATTGATTCCGCATGATTGGAAGTACCCAATTTCACGATATTATAATTAGGGTTATCAATGGATCCGCCGGTGTATCCCACCGTTGTGTTAAGGACCCCAGGAATCGCCCTGATAATCTCTTCCATGCCCCAAAAACAGCCTCCTGCGAGGGTAGCAATTTCTTTTTTCATCGTTTTGGCCCCTATACTGAATGTAAAAAATACCGAAAGCATGATTGTCATCACTTTCATAAAGCACCTCATGATTATAATGTCCTCACATAAGTATTTTGTCTACGTTGGTGTCATAGCGACTCCATATGA
>CANFNN010000023.1 GCA_947448095.1 Bacteriovoracaceae bacterium
CTTCGTTATAGTTTTTTATCTGATAAGGTTTTATCTGAACTCTATAATCCAGTGATCTATAAGCGAAATGGAGTTCAGTCACCTGCTCTTTATGTTGATTCAACGGCAGTGACAGCGAACCGGGTTTATCTCTTTGAAGAACAAAATGGAAAGCTCGTGGCCTCAATGAAAAACTCTTTGATTGTTCCTTCATCTAAAGAGATGGCCTGCAAAGCTCTTAACCCGGCATTTTCTGAATCAACTGGATCCCATGAATTTGTCTTTTTATGTTTAGAAGATAAAGAGTGGTTTATCCGAACTTTTGAAATGAAATAAATTAATTGGTTTGAATAGTGAAGTCGTTTTGTCTCCATTGGATGGGGCCACCACGTCTCCGCACGGCGCGTTATTGTTGGATTTTCAGGGCCAAAATGCTCCTGGAAAAGTGGCAAGCATATTGCTCTACCATTCTTACACAGTGTATAGCAGGACGCGACTCTTTGTGTTAATTGAACGCAACTTATTAACTCTCAGGAATCCCCTGAGTCTTTTTTTGGGAAAGGGAAAATATATGAACGTCCACAAAGGTTTAGCGATTCTTGCAACTGTTTCAATGCTTGGTTTATCAGTTTCTTGTGCTGATAAATACGCTCAAGGTTTGGCCGATGGTAAAGTCCAAGGTTATGCCACTGGGTATGACGTTGGTTATAGCGATGGTTATCAAGATGGGGACGCTGCTGGATATGACCGCGCGAAAGCATTCTTTGCTTCTGCTGATTACAACTCTGGATTCAATGATGGTAAGGCGATCGGGATCACTCAAGGTTATAACACTGGTTACAGTGCAGGCCAAGCAACTGCTTCAACTCAGATCGCTGCTGCTTACACTAATGGTTATAACGTTGGTTATAATGACGGTAAGGGTGATGGATACGATCTTGGTTATGATGACGGTGTAGCTGATGGCTATGACATGGGCTACGACGATGGTGTTCTTGATGGATATGATCTTGGATACGATGATGGCTTTGGTGATGGCTACGATGTTGGCTACACTGATGGTTTCGCTGACGGTGGATTATCGGTTGGTAAATCGAAAGCTCTTAAAGGCTACGCCAATCTTTTATCTATGGCCCACAACGATATGTTTGATTACAAAAAAATCGCAGCTCCTAAGTCTAGTGCTCGCGGTATTGTAGCTAACGGTAAACTTCTTTTCGAAGAAACTTCTCTGACTAATAAAGATACTTTAAAGCGTGCTGCAGTTGTTGAGCAGTACCTTGTGATCGAAATGGCGAAACAAGTGAAAAGTAAATTTGGTCTTTCTGCTGAGAGATCAATCAAGATTGCTAAAGCGTCTAACCATTTCCGTAAGTTTTCTTCTTCAAGAGCTCTTACAAACGAAGACACTAACGCTTACATCACTGAAATCATCGGTGTAGATCTTAAAACAATCGAAGCGGCCCACGAGTCTGGCGACATGAAATCTGTTCTTGATGCTGCTGCAGCTAAAAACGGAACAACTCCAGAAAAAATGGCCGAAGTTCTTGCTAAAAATTTCATCTAGTTTTTGATTCTTGATTTGATTAAAAAAAGAAGGGCCCAGAATTGGGCCCTTTCTTTTTTCTAAAATAGTTGGCAAGCAAATTGCTTCTTAGTCCTTACACAGTGTATAGCAGGACGCGACTCTTTGTATTAATTGAAACAAATAATTTTCTAAAAGGAAAAGACGAATGAACACACAAAAAGCACTCGCCACTCTTGCGACTGTTTCTCTTCTAGGACTCTCCGTTGCCTGCAGTGATCACTATGCTCAAGGTCTTGCTGACGGTAAAGCTCAAGGCTATGCCAGCGGATATGACGTTGGTTACGGCGATGGTTATCAAGATGGGGACACAGCTGGCTATGAGCGCGCTAAGGCCTACTTTGCGACAGCTAATTACGCTGATGGATTTAAAGATGGTAAAGCAATTGGTGTTACTCAAGGGTATAACTCAGGCTACGTTGCCGGTCAGGCTACGTTTGCTCCTCAGGTCGCTGCTGCTTATACTAGTGGCTATAACGTTGGATACAATGATGGCAAAGGTGATGGCTATGATCTCGGCTATGATGACGGTGTGTCTGATGGTTATGACATGGGCTACAAAGATGGATCGGCCGATGGTTATGATTTAGGCTACGATGATGGCTTTGGTGACGGATACGATGTTGGATACGGCGATGGCTTCTATGATGGTGGATTGTCGGTTGGAAAATCAAAGGCGCTTAAAGGTTACGCTAATCTTTTATCCATGGCCCACAACGATATGTTTGATTACAAAAAAATTGCGGCACCCAAGTCTAGTGCTCGCGGAATTATCGCTAACGGAAAACTTCTTTTTGAAGAAACTTCTCTGACTAATAAAGATACTTTAAAGCGTGCGGCCGTTGTTGAGCAGTACCTTGTGATTGAAATGGCCAAACAAGTGAAAGGGAAATTTGGTTTATCAGCTGAGAGATCAATCAAGATCGCCAAAGCCGCTAACCACTTTCGTAAGTTTTCTTCAAAAAGAGCTCTTACGAACGAAGACACCAATGCCTATATCACTGAAATGATCGGTGTGGATCTTAAAACAATCGAAGCTGCTCACGATGCAGGCGATATGAGATCAGTTCTTGAAGCTGCTGCAGCTAAAAACGGAACAACGCCAGAGAAAATGGCCGAAGTCCTTGCTAAAAATTTCATGTAAATAAAAAGGGCCCAGAAATGGGCCCTTCTTTTTTTGATCTGTTACTAGAGTAGGGCCTTACAACCAGCTGATACGTTCGCAATGTTTTCTTTCAGGCATTTCAAAATCATTCCATTCTGAAAAGGCGCCTTAGGGCAAAGTTTCAAGCGATCTGGCTCACACAAATCAACCATCTTTTTCAGCTTCTGCGATTCCGTCACGCGAAATTGTCGACAAGAATTCGAAAGCTCTTTTTCATTCAGAGTAAGACAATGATGCTGATCACTGGCATTGAGACCACGTTTACAATGCTTTCTTAAATCCATGTAACAAGGATTGGCCTTCTCTTTATTAATCTCTTCTTGCACTACCTTTTTACAGTTAGGCGAAAGAATATTAATTTTTTTCTCCATGCAGGCATGGATGTCTACAAATTCAGTTTGAGTCTGGCAGTGTTTTTCAGTTTCATCAAAGCAAGGATTGGCTTTCTTCATCTCACTGATTTTTTTGTTCACAATTTTCTGACAAAAACCACTGAGCTTATTTCTGTTTTTGATTAAACAGCGAGAAGTTGCGGCCTCCGGCTCAGTCAAAGTGGAGTAACAAGTATTCACAATGTCTTGGGCACAAACATCTTGAACAATGATGTTTGGTTTTTTCTTTTTAAAATCGGCTGAGCACATCTGTCCCAGGCGATTTTCATTTTTTAGTAAGCAGTACTCAAGCTTTCTGTTATCTGTAGGGATATCAGCACAGAAATCCGCCAGATCTTCAAAACAGGGATTTTTCTGTCCCGTTTTATTTTTGAAGTCTTTTAATTCTTTAGCACAAGCTGAAGAGAGCTGAGCTTGATAGTCATCCAGGCATTTCGCCAGCTGACCCTTTCCAGGCTCAGTCCCTGAACAAAACTTTTTAGCGTCCTGAGCACAAACGTTTGCCTCACTTGTAAACGATACAAGAATCAGCATTAAAGCGAGAAATTTCATTATTTACCTTTAATCGGAATTAAGATTTCTTCTTACAGCTTTCGCCTTTGCAATCTTCTTTTTTCATTTCTGGAGTGCATGATCCGTCAGAACATTTTTTTTCTTTATCACAACAAGCAGACTTGCAATCTGGTTTGGTGCAAGACGCGGCATCTTTTTTAGCGCAACAAGATTTATTCATCATCGAGCATGAAGAAATAGAAAGAAGTGCAGCAAGAGTCAGAAAAGATAATGTTTTCATAAAAAATCCTTGGATGAGTAAAAGTTTTGTGGACGAAAATTCCAGTCCCTCTATTATATAAGGATCGCCCTTTTAAGCAAAACCATTAATCATGGAAGATTTGGAGTTATCTTGAATAAACTAGTCGGTCTTTTGTTTCTCTGTTTCACCACTCATGCGTTGGCCGACTCTGTTAGCTTTCACTTGTTTCGCTCTCCCCTAGGGATTAATTGGTCCACTCCTTGGAACATGACATTCTCAACTCTCAGAAACTCGCTTGCCAATACTCATGGCAAACGTGCCTTTTTCATCAGCCATGTTTTTGTTGAAGTGAATTGTGATTCAACCGGTGAGCATATCTACCGTGGTCAAACCTCGACTGATGACTCCAATGAAAGAGAGCTCATCTTTAAGAAAAAATACGGCATGGGCGTGATGTTTCACACCTACAAAGGGAAGTTTGAAAAAGATCAATCAATCTTAAACGATATGGCCCCTTATGAAGGTGACTCTCGTCGTGGAACCTTTAGTGCCCTGATTAGGCCACAAACTTGTCAGCGTATGCTTCGTTACGTGCAAGAATATGAAGACCGAGGATATGGAAATCTTTATTCAGGTCTTCAGGCCGATCCCTTAAAAGGGGAAGGAGCGGGATGCTCAGCTTTTGCTGTGAGCTTTCTAAGAATCGCGGGCCTTGAGGAGCCGTTTCTCAATGAATGGAAAAACATCATTGATGTGCCTAAGCGTTTTGTCGGTGGTCCATTAACTGGAAAGAATGTGAATATTTTAAAAATTCTCACTCGTCCAGCTGCCAAATGGTCTAACAAAGAAGATCACATTCATCTTGAGGCCTGGAATCCAGAGAAGATGCTTGATTGGGTGAATAAAACTCATGAGCATGTCTCTAATGGTGGAGTGGTGGAAGGCTATGGAGTGACGATTAACCAGGTGAAAGATTCACGCGAAGTGATTGTGGATCTGACCGAGAGAGCGACTCCTACTGGTTCTTTTTGGCTTATCTAATCCATGTATGAAGCTGTTGGCGGTCAACTCGTCATTGATAAGTTAGTAGATGATTTTTATGCAATCATGGCGACAGATCCTGTTGCCAAAGATTGTTTTGCAACTCACCAAGGCCGAGATCTTTCTGAATCGGCCCATAAGCTCAAATATTTTTTATCTGGTTGGTTAGGTGGACCGCAACTTTATGTGGAAAATTTTGGCCACCCCAGATTAAGAATGAGGCACAACCCCTTTGATATAGGCGTGAAAGAGGCCGAGCAGTGGCTCTATTGTATGAAAAAAGCACTTTCTCAATCGAGTATTAGTCTTGAAACTCAGGCAAAAATGTTTGGGGCGTTTGTTCAGGTGGCACAGATGCTTACAAAAAACCCTGATTAAACAATGAAAACGAAAGCTCTTGCAGTTTTTTTAGCCGCTCTTGAACCATAGGTGCTTCAAGACCCTTAGGAAAGTAGCGCAGATTTGCTTTTCCATGATCAGTCTCATTCATCAGCATCACATGCTCTTCAAAAGAAAGTTTCCCCACCCAGACTGATTTTAAATCCTGTTGATAAAATTGTAAGTGATAAAGCAGCTGAACCATTCCGTGCAAATACAATAGCTCTTTAGTAAAGGCCATTCCTCCTTCAAGAGGAACTCCTCTAAAAACTCTGAGTGCTAATTTAAATGCATCTAGTGCTTCCATATCGTGATGGCGCAAAAATGCATACACATCCTGAACGTTTGATCCTTTTTCGGCCATGGTCGTAGCGAGATGGCGAAGCATGACTTTACTCCAGCGCTCCTGAGTCATGCAGCCCGTGATCAGCTCTGTGAGGACGGCCAGTCCTTCTTGCAGAAAGGTGGTTCTAGGCGCCCAAGTCCCAAGCCAAGGTTGCTCCGTCTGAGCTGCTCCGTTTAGAGACGTTCCCAAATGCACCCATCCCTCATGCACTAAAAAAATATCCAGTGCTTGGGTGGAATAAGTTTTATAGGGATTAAGCTTCAAGACTTTTCTTCCTGCCGATGAATCTGAAAGAAGCGACGTAGAGGCCTTAACGTCCACCTCACTGCCCGGAAAAGAATTTTGCAGTCTGGTTCTCAAATAACTTAAGGCCTCTTCACCTTTAAGGTTTTTTTCACCCATGGTGGGAACACAAAATTCAGGAATCTTTTCTAAAAAAGTTTGAAAATTATCGTCATGGGCCAAGTGGTGAGAAGTCCCATACAGCCTCGTGCAGTGATCATAGAAAAAAACGTTATCAAAGTTTTCCATCATCGAAAGTAGCGTGTGATAGTCCTCAAGCCGGTGCGTGAAAACTTCTTTCATGGATTGAGAGATCTCAGCTTTTTCCAGATTAATTAAGAACTGGTCCATCGCCAGACGTTTAGATTTCACGTTCACGCCAAAAGGCACTGTCACGTCTTCGAGTTCATTAATAAAAGTCGAGTGTTGCGGAAAAATTTGGGTTAATTCTTTTAAGGGGTAACGGGGATGCCCTAGGAAACTTAGATCCTTGGCAATGTCCTTCAATTGAGCCGAAAGCTCAAGAATTTGGGTGTTACTCATAAATATTCTATCGGTAAGAAAATGATGGAATTGACACTTAAAACACTCGCTATAATGAAATCATGAAAACACTTTTAGTTTGTCTCTTATTCTCACTCAATACTTACGCCCATTACGGTAAACCTGAACTCGTAGCAAGGTACTCTGGTATTGACGCCTTTAATGCGCCCGATGATTTAACTTGCTACACCTCGGAGCCGCAGCCGACAAAAGAGGGTGTCTTCTTAGGTTGCACTAACGGTGAAGGCGCGTCCCAAATGATCAGGTGGAGTCCAGAGTTTGAGGTGATCAGTACGAGTGAGGAAAATCTTTTTTCTCATCCTAAGGAAGTGGAAGGAAAAATCAGTTGGTATGAATACAGTGAAACGGGTGCGCGAAATCTTTTTGAGTATCAAGATCAAAAACTCAACATGACCAACTTGAAAAATCTCGGTCCCGCCTTTGCCATGGTTGATTCATTTACCGCCATAAAAAATCAGGCCTATATTTATCGCCTTCAAGACGAAACCAAGACCCTTCAAAGTTGGAAAAATCATACGGTGACTTCACTTTATACAGAAAGTATCGCTCATATCTTTCCTCCCATTTCTTCACAGGAAGGAAATTTTGTCGTGAAAGTCAGACGTGAGAGCACTGATGAAAAATCCCCCGATGAACTCATGATTTGGGACGGAGCTTTTCATAGCATTCTTAAAGACCATGACAGTGACCCAACATCGTTAGTGAAAGCCTTTCGGCATCAGTATGCCCTTGATGGAGATGCCGTTGCACTGGTTGTGACTGATGCGCGAGGTGAGGCCTTAGTGATTTTACAAAAAGGGAAGATGACTGAAGTGGCGCGCGTGGGTGTGGAGCTATCTGGTTTTGATTATTTTTCTCCCAAAATGCGCGGAGGGGTATTAGTTTTTCGCGGAGTCGATAACGAAAAACGAAAAGCACTTTGGGTTTATGAAAGGGGCGTTTTAAAGCGGCTTCTGACCCAAGGGGACGTAGTGAAAACTGATAAGGGTCTGGCGCGCGTGGATTATCAAAATGTGGATGCCGTGTTATTCGGAGCTCCGGGAATTGGACCAGAAGGTGAAGTTTATCAACAGGCGACACTAACCGATATTGATTCTCCTTTAACGCTTCTCGGTATAGGGCTGATTAAGTTTTTAAAAGAGTAGTTTTTGCCCGTTTCAGCATAAATTTTGTGCCACCAGCAGAGTGTTTTAAAATGAAAAGAAAAGGTCTCTCATGAAAATGCTTATGCTCTTTGTTGCAGTTCTCTTCACCACTACCAACATGCAGGCATCATGCAAACTTCCGGTGAACAAAAAAATCATTATTGGCTGTACCTTCAAATGTGATTTTTTTACTCGCTCGCGCCTAAAAGCTGCGGGCGCTCGTTTAGGATACCGGGTAAAAATTATTAATCTTGGTCAGAATAAAGACGTAACTGAATCTCTGGCTTCAGTTGATTCCGTGTTGATTCCTGGTGGGGCGGATATTCATCCCAAATTTTATCTCAAAAATGTGACCGATGAGCTGCGTGAATATACTCAAAATAATCTAGCCTTGGTGAAATTGACTGAAGAGGGCAAGAAGAGAGATCTTTTTGAGTACACTCTTTTAAAGTTGTTTTTAAACCCTGCTTCTCATTATGAAAAACTGCCTCTTCTCGGTATTTGCCGAGGCATGCAGATGATGTCTGTGGCCCAAGGAATTCCGCTCTATCTTGATATTAAAACTGAACTTGGGATTCCTAATCGCCAAGGGAAGTTTGACCAAATTCACATCACTGAAACAGACAGCTTAATGAGTTCACTTTACGGGGACAAAAAGTTCTCTGGTCTTGAGTTACATCATCAAGGTCTAAGAGTTGATTATTATGAAAACCATAAAAATGACTTTCCGAACGTGAATGTCAGCTCCTTTTCAAACGATGGAAAAATTGCAGAATCGATTGAGTTCAAAGGCATGACCGCGTTGGGTGTTCAGTATCACCCAGAGAAGTCGCTTCCAGGAACAACTTTTCCTGTCTATAAATGGTTTTTGACCAAGGCCTGTGAATACAAGAATTCTAAGGATCACCAATGAAAAAAATATTGCTCGCTTCGGCACTTCTCTCTACAAGCGCTTTTGCGAACCTTCATTTATCTCCGCCTGACTTTGATTCAAGTTATGGGCGAGCAGTCTTTGTTGATTTTAAAACGGCCCAGTATGACATTACCTATGATGTGTTGAGCGAGATCACGACGGTGAAATCAAAAATTACTTTTGAAGCGAAAACTCAAGGCAAGCCTCTTTTTGATCTTGTTCCTAATCCTGATTTAATCAAGCTCGATGGGCAAAAAATAAAACAACACATGATCTCATTTCCTGGAGGAGTTTCAAAACTTCGCCAATTGTCTTCAGATGTTGCCCCTGGAATGCATACACTAGAGATTGAAAATATTATTGATACTAATGTCACTTACAATTCTAATTTTGGAAACGTCTCGAGTGCTTTTTGGATTAGAGATTTAAAAGATCGCTTATTCCTTGAGCAGTATATCCCTTCCAATTTTGAATATGATCAATACCAAATGACTTTCAACGTGAGCGTTGAAGGGGTAGATGAGGCCAATCAAGAATTTTTCACGAACGGAAAACTGACAAAACTTTCTCCTGTAAAATGGAAGATCGAGTTCCCAGAATATTTTACTGTTTCTTGTCCTTTTTATCACATGAGCCCCACGGGACTGCTTAAGCGATTGGATTTTAGCTATACATCAATTTCAGGCCGTGAAATTCCCATGACGGTTTATTCGCCTTATAAAAGGCGCACAAATAAATTCAAGCCAGAAGCAATTAGGGTGATGACGGAACTAGAAAAAGATTATGGCCCTTGGGCACATCCATCGTTTGTGGCCTACGGCACTTGGCGTGGAGCGGGAGGCATGGAGCATTCCGGTGCGACTGCTACTTCTTTTGGAGCACTTGATCACGAAATGCTTCATTCTTATTTCGCTAAAGGTGTCATGCCGGCAAATGGAAATAGTGGATGGATTGATGAGGCGATTGCAAGTTGGAGAGATAAAGGCTACCAGAGAAATCCCACAACTGGATTTATGGGAAGTAATCTCGGTGGTCAGTCTGTTTATAAAAGAAATACCGATAAGCGTGCCTATGCTTTAGGCAATGCCTTTATGGCGTACCTTGACTATAGACTGCAAGACATGGGTGGCCTCAAAGCTTTTTTGCGAGGCTATTTTCAAACTTATAAGCACCAAGTAATTACTGAGCAGCACTTTAAGAACAACCTGGAATTCTTTTCAGGTCTTAATTTAGACGAAGAATTTAATACCTATATCTGGGGTCAAAACGTGGGCAATGACCACTTATTGGAAGAAAGCCCGCATCACTCTGAGCTATCCAAAGAACAACTTCAATCCATTCTATAATCCGATCTTGGCGATAGAGAAAACTTGCCAACTTCGTGACTTCTAAAGCAAGGGACCATTAGGGTCCCTTCTTTATTTTATTTGAAAATTATTAATTATGGGCAGAGACGGCATCAATAGGGATTTAAGCTCTTTTAGGTCTACGTCCTTCATATCCATATAAAGCTGAACAAAATCCATCGCCGTTGAATCCGTGCGCGTGGGACCTATTTTATGAATCAATTTTATAATCGCTTCATTTTGAGGTAAAAAGGAAAAGGAGAGGCGCTCTATATTTCGCTCACTCGCCGCTAACACAATCAAACTCATGAGCAAAGTTCCAAGCCCTAGACGGTGATATTCATCGATGATGGTAATGGCGATTTCAGCTTCTATAGGGTCAATCAAAGACCGAACCATACGGGCAATCGCAATACCTCGGTTAGGAGTTTGCTGCTCTTCCATCCCAATTGCATAGTGATTCCACCCATCAACATTCGTGAGGTATTCCAACTCGTCAGGCGAGAACTCTTTTTTACTGCCGAGGAATCGGTAGCGAATCGATTCAGTGGAAAGATCTTTAATACTGCGAGAAATCTGGTCCTTGTTGGCAGGCAACACGGGCCCAATACGAATCTTGTACTGGTTTCTCCAGAAAAGATCGGCTTTAAAGCTTGGATTGAAAAAAAGATCGGACGGATTGTTCATGGCCAGCAGTATACACGCAAAAGCCTAAAGATGTTACTGGGGCCAGATTGTTTAAGAAATCTTGTGTTAATCACCCTAAAGGGCAAAAAAAAAGGTGATTTATTTTTCAAAAAGAATGAAAAATAAACCACCTTTATAATCATGTTTAACTATTTATCACGATTCCATACATATTTTGCATCTTGAAGTTTTTGATAACTAGTGATTAGCTTCTGGTGCATTTCAAAGCCAGAAAGATTGATGTCTGATTCATGAAGACCATCAAATTTTTCAAACCCATTGATGATTCGTTGAGATTTTTCCATCAGCTCTTTTCCGTACATGCGCTCAACCGTAGGAAGAAAATCCTTCTCATTAAGGTTGTCGTCCATTTCAATTTGTAAAAGAGTGTTTAAGCAAAGATAGAAAAGCTTTCTTTCTTGTTTTAGGGGCGCGAAATGCAAACACCATTCTGCACCGGCCTTGGCCGACTCAAAGTTTTTCGCTGCAAAAGCGAGCATAGTTTTGAATTCACCCATTCTTAAATCCGCCCAGTAGGTTCCTGCATCAGGAATCACTCCGATGGCGTGAGTAACTAAAAGCATATCGTCAAAACCTTTATTATCTAGCTTCGTGTGAAGCTCCATCAAATCATCAGCTGAGAGCTCGTGAGCTGTTAGTATTTCTGAGCGCACATCATAACCGGCATTGTTGTTATCCCATGCCAAATCTTCAGGCTGATAAATTTCCGACATACCAGGAACGTGGATACGACACCCATAAACTCCCAAATGTTCGAAATCCATCACGTAGACATCTTTTTCGATTTTTTTGAAAATATCAATCAGGGCATTGTACTCGCTTTGAGTGGTGTTTTCGCCAAAATTCCAGTCACTGAATTCATGGTCAGCTGTTTCTTTAAAAAAGTTCCAGTGAATGAGACCGTTAGAATCAATAAAATGCGCTTCGAGATTTAAATTATCTTTCACATCTTCTAACTCAAAGCTTGGGGGAGAAAACACATTCAACTGATCTAATCGTCTTCCTTGCAGAAGTTCAGTTAAGGTTCTTTCTAAGGCCACTTGGAATTTCGGGTGAGCGCCGAATGAAGCAAAGGCAGTTCCTTCCGAAGGATTGAGGAGAGTCACGTTGATGACTGGGAATTTTCCACCCAACGAGGCATCTTTACAAATGATCGGGTAGCCATGAGATTCAAGCTCTGCGATCGCTTCCACGACTTTCGGGTAACGGTTCAGCACTTCCTGAGGAATGGTTGGAAGAGAGAGGCCTTCAGATAAGATTTGATTTTTTACTGAACGCTCAAAAATTTCAGACAACGCCTGAACTCTTGCTTCAGTGATAGTGTTACCTGCTGACATACCATTTGAAACATAAAGATTCCCAATAATGTTCATGGGGATGAATGAAGTCTTGTTATTGATGATATTAGTGTAAGGAAGAGCACAGATTCCGCGCTCTAAATTTCCTGAGTTGGTATCTACGAGTTGAGCGGCCGTAAGTTCTCGTGCCGGATCATACCAGTCCCAAAGAGCTTCATTCATTAGGCCTTCAGGCATTTCTTCATTAGTAATGGCAAACCATTTTTCATTGGGATAATGAACAAACTCAGACTTCGCAATTTTTTCGCCCAAATAAAAGTCTGCGAAAAAATAGTTACAATTGAGTCGTTCAAAAAATTCACCCAAAGCTGAGGCCAGGGCTGCATCTTTAGTCAGGCCTTTTCCATTGGTAAAAAGATAGGGACAAAAGCGGTCTCTGATATGAACCGACCAAACGTTAGGGACTGGATTCAGCCAAGAAGCTTCTTCCACATCAAATCCCCAATCTAGTAGCTTATTTTTTAAACGCGAAATCGTTTCTTCTAAAGGCGCGTCTTTTCCTAAAATCATGGTTTTTTGAGTCATATAGCTTCCTTTGTGGTCTTTATACGGCGGGTTATATCTCACGAATAGCAGGGAAGGACAAGATTTTGCCCCTAGAAATCAATACTCACCCCCTATATAATTTGATGATCACACGAACCATTCAGTGGTCGGCAATAGTCGGCCTCTTTTTGAGGGTTTCGTCCGTCGTAGGAGGGCGGTTTTTATGGGTAAAAGACTATATGTAGGAAATCTTTCTTATTCACTTAAGGCCCCAGAGCTAGAAGAAATTTTTAAAGCTGTGGGTGAAGTTGTTAACGTTAAAGTTGTCATGGATCAAGAAACAGGCCGCTCAAAGGGTTTTGCTTTTGTAGAGATGGCGACAGACGACCAAGGAACTCAGGCGATTGAAACACTCAATGGCAAAGACGTTGGGGGACGCGCGCTTAAAGTGACTGAGGCCAATCCTCGTCCAGAGCGTCCATCAGGTGGTGCCAGAGCTCCGGGCGGCTCTGGTGGTGAGCGCGGAAGTTTTAGTCGTGGGGGAGCTTTTGCTAGAAATGGTAATGGTGAGCGCGGCGGAAATCGTTACTAAATACTAACTACTGAAACGAGGGGGCCAGTTCACTGGCCCTTTTTTATTATGATGAAAATGTTTACTTTGATTCTTCCTCTTTTGTCTTTTTCTGCTCTTGGTCAAAAGAACTGCTCTTTTACCCGGCACTATCATGTCGAGCTTAAGGGAATCGATCTACCAATTGCTCTCAAAAACAAAATTTTGAGTAGTTTCAATCCTAAAAATATAATCGTTCAAAAAACCAATGAAGAGATGAACATCGTGGTCTGTGCCACTGTTGGCAAATTTCTTGACCCCAAAGAAATCTTGAAATTACCTCACTCAAAAGAAGAACACGTCCTCACAAAACTGAGCCTTGCTCCGGACCAAAATGGCTTTTGGCTCATGAGTGTGGAAAATTTCATGCGAAAAGACGAAAAAGAAATGACTTCGGTGAACGCCTTAGAGATTCATCATTCGCCAAAATTGATCAAACAGATGAAGGATCCGGAAGTGGTGAAGTGGGTCTCGAGCAATCTTTTGCCCCCAACATCTAAGTAAAGTTCAATTAACGCGCTTAAGCATAGTTGCGATATCTTGACGCTTGAGTGTAGAATACTAATAAATTGTTCAACTTATCTAAGCTGTTGGAGTCCACATTATGGCCGATCATTCTCATGATGCTCATCATCCCCATAACCCTTTAATTGGTGGAGTAGATCCTCAATTCGCGAAGGCCACTCCAGGTAAGATTGGTATGTGGATCTTCCTAGTGACTGATGCCATGTCATTTTCGGGCTTTCTGATTGCTTACGCAGTTCTTCGCACCAAACTCAATTGGCCTCATCCTTCTGACTATCTAGGAATTAGACTTTCAGGGATTGCGACTTTTCTCCTTATTTGCTCTTCAGTTTCGATGGTTCTTGCCATTGATGCTTGTAAATCACGCGACCGCAAAAATATGCTCAACTGGTTACTCGTCACTATTATTGGGGGAGCTACGTTTTTAGGGATCCAGATGTACGAGTACACTCACTTGGTTCATCAAGGTGTAAAACTCGCGTCATTTGCTCATGGCCCAAGCTTATTTGGTTCAACTTTCTATCTCATCACTGGATTTCATGGTCTTCACGTGGCCACAGGTGTTGGGTATTTGATTTGTGAATATATCAATGCTCGCAAAGGTCACTACGATAACGGTGATTATAATCGCCTTGAGATCCTTGGACTGTTCTGGCACTTCGTCGATCTAGTCTGGATTCTGGTATTCACTTTTATTTATCTTTTATAATGAACAAAATAAGTTTCTCCCTAATCAGTTTATTTTTCGTGTCGGACCTTCTTGCTTGTCCGTACTGCACTGGCAGTACGCAGGGCGGGAAGGACTCCAACACCACTTTGGTTCTTGGTCTTTTTATCCTCTCGATCTATATTCCATTTTTTATTATTTATCGGATGATCAAAAAACACCGTGCCCTTAAAGAGGCCCATGCAACTTCAGGATCTACCGAGTCTTAATGCTTCTCTTAATGCCGTTTCAGCAGCGCTTTTATTAAGTGGTTTCGTTGCTATTAAACGAGGCAACAAAGAACTTCATAAAAAACTGATGATCTCTGCCTTACTCGTTTCAGCGGCTTTTCTTACAAGTTATTTGATCTATCACTTTAATTTTCCCACTAAGAAATTTCCCGATCTTGGCTGGATTAAGACTGTCTATTATTTGATTCTCTTCCCACATATCATTCTGGCCGTGGTCATGGTACCCATGATCCTTAAGACATTTTGGCATGCATTCAGAGGAGAGTGGGAGAAGCACAAAAAAATTGCTCGCCTAACTTTTCCTATTTGGATGTACGTCTCTGTGACGGGTGTGATCGTTTACTTCATGTTGTATCACTGGTTTGTATGAACTTCATTTTCTGGCCTTTGTATCTGGGGACAGTTGTCCTTTTGATAGTGGGCGCTCAACTTCAAGTATTAAAAACGGGACTCGTTTGTCCTGACTGGCCGCTTTGTTTTGGTGAATTTCTTCCACTGTATATGACTCCCGCTTTTTATGAATCTCTTCACCGCTTTTTGGCCGGTATCGTGGGGATTTTGAGTATCGTTTGGGCGATAGGGCGCTGGAAAGAGTTCCGCTACAAATCCCTTTTGCCACTTTTTTTAATTATCCTTCAGTCACTTCTTGGTTTAGCGACTTTTATGTACAAGCTTCCAACAGTGACAACGATTCTTCATTTGGTTTTTTCGCTTTTGTTTCTCTCGACCTTGGAAGGAACCCACCACTTAAATTTCGATGAATCCCTCAAAGAAAAATGGAACCCAAAACTTAAAGACGTAGTGAGCTTTTTTTTCTTCTTTTTGATTTTTCAATTTATTTTAGGCGGCATTCTTCGCAAATCTTCTTTGCTTGCGAGTTGTGAAGAATCAATGCAGTTTTGGCAGTGCTGGCAGGAGCAATCCAAGATTCCTCTGGCCGGAAGTTTATCGCTGATCCACCGCACGCTTGGGATTTTCACCACCATCAGCGGAATGTTTGTTTTTATTCATCTCATAAAACGCTTACCAAAATGGAAAACAGCGGCAGTTGTCGGGCTTGTTTGTATGCTGGCACAAATTTGGCTTGGCATAAAAATGGGGCGAAGCTCAAGCCGTGAAATGATCATATGGCACTTTAGTTTTGCTCTTTTGTCTTTTTGTTCCCTGCTTTTTTTAGTGGTTCGTCTTCGCCGCTATGAAACTTATTTTTTTGGAAAACCAGTTCCCACATATTTGAATGATCTAATGGATCTGTTCAAACCCAAATTAACTATTTTGGTAGTCGTGACCCTGTTGGTGGGAGTTTTCGTTGCCCCACTTACGATGAATCTTATCTACTTGGTGCTTTCACTTATTGCCATCTGGCTTCAGGCAGCAGGAAGTTTGAGCCTCAATTGTTATCTTGAGCGCGATATTGATAAACATATGGAGCGCACCAAAGATAGGCCACTACCGGCCGGACGACTGGCGCCAAGTGTTGCCTGGAACTGGGGTTGGGGTCTTATTATTGTAGGAACCATTATTTTATTATTATGCGCCAACGTTCTAACTGCTAGCCTAGGCCTGTTTTCAGCAATTTCTTATTTGTATGTCTACACACCACTAAAAATGAAATCCCCCTACGCGCTTTATGTGGGGGCCGTGCCGGGTGCACTTCCGACTTTGATGGGATGGACCCTGATGACGAACTCCGTCAGTGGTCTTGGGATCTATCTTTTTGGAATATTATTTCTGTGGCAGATCCCGCATTTCATGGCGATCAGCTACTACCGCAAATCTGATTATTCCAATGCTCAAATTCTCACATTTGCCCAAACCCATTCCAAAAGTTTTTTGCAGGTCAACATTCTCCTCTATAGTTTAATGATTCTGCTCTATGGATTATTGCCTTATGTTTGGGGCTGGAGGGGAGAGGGCTATCTTTATACCTCTTTAACGGTGGGCGTTATTCTTTCTTTCTGGGCCATGGTGGGATTTAAAAAAGACGACTCAGAAATGTCTAAGTGGGCGCGAAGTTATTTTTTCTTAACAATCTTTTATTTACCAATTCAGCTCGGGATTCTGCTGGTGTTGAGATAATTATCAATCCTTTTGAGTAGATGAACCTAAAACTTTAAGTTACAATTCAATGAGTTAAACTTATTGCTTATTAATTTTTTTCACAGGATGTTGTGAGATGAACATTTCATTTTCTGAACGTCTTCTTGGATTGATTTCCAACGTTCATGAGATTTCAGCGAAATCCATGGGCTTTTGGGAGAGTATTCAACCCCCTGAAGACATTTCTACCAACGGTCACTTAATCGAGTGGCTCTTTAACTACACGACTTATGTGAATCTTTTTTGGTTTGCACTAGTAGTTATTGGGATTTTTGGTTTTTCTTATCTCTATTCTCAGAAGCGTCACAAAAAACCGCTTTATACTCACGGGAATGAGAAGAAGCATCTTTTCATTACTGCCTTCATCGCTGTGGGCGTGTTTCTTTCAGTGGATCTCGTGATCACGAAAGTTTCTACCAAAGATATGAAAGAAGTTTTTTGGAACTTCGATGATAAAGGCGACATTGTAAAAGTTCAGGTCCTCGCTCAGCAGTGGGCATGGAATTTTCGTTACGCTGGAGCTGACGGGGAATTCAACACGGTTGATGATGTTGTATCTTTGAACGACATGCGTGTTCCTGTTGGTAAAAAAGTATTGATTCAAATGACATCAAAAGATGTGATTCACGCTTTCTACCTTCCCAATGCACGTATTAAAGCTGATGCCATTCCTGGACGCTTCTCTAAACTTTGGTTTGATGCCAAAAGACCTGGAGAGTTCGAAATTGCTTGTGCTGAAATGTGCGGAACTCATCACTATTTAATGAAAGCTCAATTAACAGTTCTCACTCAAGAAGATTTTGATTCATGGGTGAAAGAATCTCAAAGCATGGCAATCGCGACTAACGACACTGAGGATGTAAATCTTCGTTGGGGTTGGAAGTGGGGGAGTAAATAATGGCATTTTTAGAACAACACATTCACGACGAACCTAAAACATTCGCGTCGAAATACCTCTTTTCTTACGATCACAAAGTTATTGGTAAACAATTTCTTTGGTACGGAATTTTCTTTCTCTTGATTGGTGGTTTGATGGCGATGTTGATTCGCTGGACACTCGCTTATCCGGGAGTTCCGTTTCCAGTGATCGGAAATCTTCTTTTTCCTCATTCTGGCGGGGTTGTTCCTCCTGATACGTATGCCATGCTTTTTACAATGCATGGAACGATCATGATTTTCTACGCCATTACTCCGATTCTTATTGGAGCATTTGGAA
>CANFNN010000024.1 GCA_947448095.1 Bacteriovoracaceae bacterium
CTGATTGAACCTTCAGGAAGCACTGAACTTGTTGCCTGATGAATGATTTCAAAAAGTTTACGGTTGGAATAATGGGCTTCTTTTCCACCTTTAAGAATGATGGCATTGCCCGATTTTATGGCGAGTGCTGAACCATCAACTACGACGTTGGGACGAGATTCAAAAATCATTCCGATAACACCTAAGGGAATTCGTTGTTTTTGAATAATCAGACCATCGGGACGAGTGCGGGATTCAGTAATCATACCCACCACTTGATTTTGATTGGCGACACTTGAGCACATGGCAGATAAGTCTGTGATGCTTTTTGAGGTGAGTGTGAGTCGGTCAATCATTGAACTTGAGAGTTTGTTTTTCTCTGCTTCTTCAAGATCTTTTCGGTTCTCAATAAGGATTTCTTCTTTATGGGTCAGAAGTGCTTTCGAGATAGCATCCAGTGCAGTTAAGCGCATTTCTTCTGAAAAACCTTGAAGTTTAAGGCTGGCTTCTTTGGCCTTGATCGCTATTTCAAGAACACTCATAGCTCGTCCTTTTTCAGCAGAAGGTTGTCTTTATGGATCGCCACTTTTGAATACACGTATTCCAAAAGATCATTTAGTTCGGCAGATTTTTTTCCCTTAATGAGATCAAGCTCCTTAGCCGAGTATTCAGATAAACCAACTGCTAAAATTTTACTCTTATGGCGAATTTGAATAACTTCTCCACGCTTAAATTTACCTTGAACTTTTTTAATACCAACAGGAAGCAGGGAAGTGTGACTATCAAGAAGAGCATTGGAAGCTCCCTCATCTACAACCACATAACAATCATTTTTGACCATGGTGGAAAGCCAGGATTTTCGGCGAGATTTCTGCCGAATGGGATTGCCTTTAAAAATCGTTCCACCTTTTTGATCAAGTAGTCTTGAAACCGCGTTCTCTTCCAAAAATGTGCCTAAGATGACATCGACTCCAAGAGGAGTCAATTTTCTTACGGCCTTTAGTTTGGTTTCCATTCCGCCACGACCAACACTTGTTTTGGTCGCAATTTTAACGGTAGAAAAATCATCTCGAAAATCAATCTCTTCAAAACGCTTGGCATCTAGCTCTTTAGGGTTCTTATCAAATAGACCATCAGCTTCGGATAAAAGGATTAATTTTTCTGCATCAGAAGCTTCCGTCATCATCACGGCAAGTTGATCATTATCACCGACTGTAATTTCTTCAAAAGAAACCGTATCATTTTCATTCACAATGGGGAGAATGCCATTTTCAAGAAGTTGGTTAATGGTATTTCGAATATTTAAAAAACGTTTGCGTTCTTTGAAGTCTTCATGCGTGACAAGAATTTGAGCGCAGGGCCAGCTGAATTCAGAAAGCACATCAATATAGGCCTTCATAAGAAGTGGCTGGCCCACGGCCGCTGAGGCCTGCTGAAAAGAAATCATCATTTTTTTTTCGTCTGGTTTTTTTATCAGACCTTTGGCGGTATTAATCGCCCCGGAAGAAATGAGAATAGGCAGATACCCTAGTACCTTCAGTGCATGAAGATCAGTGATGATACTCTTTATTTTTGACAGGCTTACGCCACCTTTTTCATCGGTAACGGCGAGGGATCCCACTTTAACTACTATCCGGTGTTTCATGTCTCATCCTTGGAGTTAGGATTTTATCAGTAAATTGAAGGTATTGCAGAGGAGATTTTTTATATCTTGCCATGAAGCTTCGCGTAATGATTTCATAAGTTGTGGTTATTAGCTTTAAAGGAAATTCATGCGAGTGCTTAGTCTTTTGATCTTCATTTCATTCGGTGCTTTGGCGCAAGACTACACACTCTACCAGGCCGAAAACGATCATTTTCAAAATTATACCCGCGAAGAATTGATGGAGCGAATCGGCGAGTCCAGTTCGCTTTTGCCTCATTATGCGTGCAATGGGCGTGATGAATTGGATGTTTTTTGGCCTGCCGTTCGTCAAAATGAAGTAGAAAACTCGCTTCGAATCAACTTTTACAAAAGTGATGAAAAGATTTTTTATAGGAAGGGTCAATACTTTAAACTGAATGGTGAAATTCAATCGGATCTTAGTAATGAATTCGTGGCTTCCGTAGCTTTGGCCTTAGAAAAGATTGAGGCGATGCCTGAAGGTCAGAAGTTACTCAGGCAGCTTGAGCGGTCTCACTTTCCTTTAAGTATTGGACACGGAAATAATTCCTTTAATCCGCGCGATAATGCTGGTGTCAGCTACCGCGGGATTTATCAAGCAAGTGCACTTGCTATTTTTCATACTGGTCGAATGACCAATGAAAATGTTCCCTTCCAGAGCCTTGGAACAGGAGGAACCATAAATTGGAATCCCAAGACTGAGGGACTTCTACCACACATCGCTCTGGCGCATGAGATGTTTCATGCCTTCGATTCTATCCGTGGGCTTTTAGATATGAGATTTGTTCAAGGTGAAAAGTACGAATTCACTCAAGTCTCTGAATACCGCGCTGTTTATTTTGAAAACTTGACCCGTAAGGCTTCGGGCGTGGGGTATCGAACTCATTATGGAGAGGATCAAACGGGTCCGGGAGTTTTAGATGAACTCGGCGAACCCATTAAGATACCTTCACCGTGTCTTTAAAAAGTCATCTCAGGAACATTGGCCGGAATTACTAGTTCTGCTTCAGTCAATTTTTTGATCTCTTCAACTGAAACTCCCGGAGCTCTTTCAAGTAAATGAAATTTTCCATTATCTAGCTTGAGAACCGCTAAATCCGTTACTACGAGCTTCACACAGTTCACTCCAGTTAATGGTAGTGAGCATTTATTCAAAATTTTAGAAGCTCCATCTTTAGAAGCGTGAGACATAGCAACGATAATATTTTCTGCTCCGGCCACTAGATCCATTGCTCCACCCATGCCTTTAACGAGTTTGCCTGGAATCATCCAGCTCGCTAAAGCACCCGTTGAATCGACTTCAAATGCGCCCAGGACTGTAAGATCCACATGTCCTCCACGAATCATGGCAAATGAATCGGCGGATGAGAAAAAGGCGGCTCCCTTAATTACTGTGACAGTTTGTTTGCCGGCATTGATGAGATCCGCATCGACTGTTTCTTCTGTTGGGAATTCTCCCATTCCAAGGATTCCGTTCTCGCTTTGAAGCATCACTTCCATTCCTTTGGGAATGTAGTTTGCGACCAGAGTCGGAATTCCAATCCCAAGATTCACGTAGTAGCCGTCTTTAAGTTCACGAGCGATACGCATTGCAATTTGATCACGTGAGAGTGCCATATATATTCCTTCTTACTTTTTAATTGTTTTTTGTTCGATACGTTTTTCAAAGCTGCCTTTGATTAAACGGTCTACATAAATACCTGGGACGTGAATAAAATTTGGATCAAGCTCTCCTGGCTCCACAATCTCTTCTACTTCTACGACTGTTATTTTTCCTGCGGTTGCAATCATGGGATTAAAATTCGCGGCCGTCTTTCTGAAAATGAGATTTCCAAAAGTGTCGGCTTTCCAAGCTTTCACCAAAGCAAAATCGGCCTTCGGAAAAGCTTTCTCCATAATATAAGGCCTACCATCAAACATTTTTACGTCTTTGCCTTCTGCAATCAGAGTTCCGTATCCAGTAGCAGTAAAAAAACCTGGAATTCCTGCCCCAGCGGCACGAATTTTTTCGGCCAATGTCCCTTGGGGAGTCAGCTCGAGCTCGAGTTCGCCTGAAAGGACTTGTTTTTCAAACAGCGCATTTTCACCGACGTAGCTTGAAATCATTTTTTTGATTTGTTTTTTTTCGAGTAAAATACCAAGACCAAATCCATCCACGCCTGCATTGTTGGAAATACAAGTGAGGCCTTTCGTTCCTTTGTCGTAAATTTTTTTGATTAGATTTTCTGGTATTCCACAGAGGCCAAAGCCTCCTACCATCAAGAGCATGTTATCTTGAAGTCCCGCTAAAGCTTCGTCATAACTTTTCACGACTTTATTAAATCCAGGCATGGAGATCTCCTTTAAATAGTACATTATGTCGAGGTCAGGCCTAAGCTTGGGGCTTAAGAGTATCCTGTGAGTAGTGCTTGTAAATGGTCACCATGCCAATTGCTGCAATCCAGTGCCAAACAGCATGACCTTGAGAGAACCAGCCATGCGCATTTGGGTGACACCAAAACCGCGAACCATCTGAAATGGAAAAGCCAAAAGCGATAACTAAAAATCCAATAGTCGCTACAAACCACCCGTATTGAATTTTAACTATTTTTCTGGCCATGAATTCAGTCGCAATAATGATCAGACCAGAAATAAGTACGATGACTTGAAATTTTATCTCGGAAACATACATCGCATGCATCATCACCGTATAAACTGAGGCGAGTCCCAGATTAAACCAAAGGAGTTGATTGGATTTCAACTTACCTAATCGGATCAAATTCATTCCAATTGCCCATCCCACAAATAAAAACATGCCTAGGAAATCTAGAATCTGAGATCCGTAAAAATTCGACATGTGGTAGAAAAGCGACATGGCACCCATGAAGAAAATGATGGGAGCGAACTGTTTTAAATTAGCATTGTGTTTATTTCTGTAAGCGAAGTATCCCACCACTAGGGCGGCAATCAGGTAGCCTAAATTGGACCAAGTATTAGCGGGCTCAGAAATCCACTGACACAAAGTTTCTTCGCACCACTTGATATTAGGTGCGCCAGTTTGTTCAGTTGTTTCGTACCATGGGCACATTGGCCCATGGGGATTAGGATAAGCCATTAAAGATCAGAGATTTTTTCGACTAGTTCAGGGAAGTCGATAAAAGGGTTACGACTTTTTTGATGAGTCGCAATGGCTTCATGACGAGATTTTTCGTTTGCATCAATAGGATCTGCTTTGTGCCATAAACGAAGTATCATTTCTTCGGCAGGACCGATGAAAAGATTATAGCGTGTCGCGAAGTAGAAAAGTGAACGGGCCACATTCCCACGGTGCTCAACTGGAGGCGTGAAAATGAAGTTACCGCTGATGTCACCTAACTGTGAGTGACTGCAGTCTTGAACGTTAAGTTCATCATGATGGTCACCAATGTCTCCAAATTCCCAATTCGCGCGACGGCCATTTGCGCCTGAATCAGTAGGGTAGAGGTGATGGAGATCAGATTTTTGAGTATTTTTGTCAAAGTTCCCATTGAACTTACTTTGTGGCCAAGTATGTTCGATGTTTACAATGCTTCCCATATTGGAAATATCAGCGACTTCTTTAAAGTGAATTTTCTTGTGACAGTAAACGTCTTCAACGAAATTTCCTTGATCATCTTTTTGAAGAAAAAGTTCGCCGAACATGATTTTGCGAGCATTTTCGTAACCAACGGCCGTGTGACGGTAGCAGTCTCCGTTTTGGCAGCCCGAACCAAGAAGGTCATGCTTGTTGGGAACGATGGTGTGGTCAAGATTGAGAACTTTGAAAAGAGATTCTTTAGTGACTTTGGCGGTGTAGAAAGATTCACCGTAATAAGCAAATTGCCCATTAGCAAGTTTGCGGTTTGTTTGTGAAAACAAACTGAAAGAGAAGGAGAGAAGAACTAAACACAGGATTACTGAGCTACGCATTCGATTCCTTTTGGAAAAATTTTCGAAATGCTATGATAGCAAAACTTAGTTGTCACATTAAATAAACTAATACTTTTAGAAAAGCTTAAGAGACGGTAACGCAACATGATGAATACGAAAATAAATCTGCAGTCCCATGGGCTGTTGGCTAGTGTGAAAGCCTCCGATGCCGTACATATAATTCGTCTTATCTTTTCTCACCTGATACATAGCGGCAAAACTTTCTTTTCTTTCTCCACTGCCTTCAAATCTTACATTTTCTATCAGCACACCTACCATTTCATTACCGAACATCTTTGCCACCAGAAGTTTTTTCTCGGTCTGAACTTCTTCTCCGGGATTTCCAATAATGACGTTTCTCCAGTCGGCCATTGGCCGTTCTCTGCTTGGAGAATGAAGATTATCAATCCGAAAATTTCCCATCACGACCCAGCCTTTATGGCCAAGGACCATTTTATTTTCGACATAGTTTCGAACGAATTCCCCGGTACACGCAACTTGATCACAATTTAAAAAAGGAAAATTGTAATTTGAGTGGAGAATTTGTCTGCCAACAGCAAAGCCATAGATAGAGATGGGATAAATTTCTAATTCGCTTTTAATGGAATTAATCACACCCGAGGTACTTGCGCCGAAAGATGGGCGAATGAGCCCATAAAGAACATCTTTAGGCTGATCTTTTTTTCCCCACATCAAAAAATTATAACCACTATCTGCGTAGAGTTCGGCCCCAAACGAAGGAAGAGTTCGGCCTTGGATGCCTCCGTTAAAATCAAATTTGGTGGGAGCTGCCCAAGCTGATAGGAGACTAAGGAAAAGAAAAAAATAAATCATCCGCTCATCTTAAGCTATGATTCACCTTGGTACAGAGCATAAAGAGCGACTCTTTCGAGGGCCCCTTTAAGCGCTTGATTTATTGGTAGCTTGTTTTGAATGAGAGCTGGATCCAAATTGGCCATTTGATAAGACCATGTGATGAGCATAGGAGTCTTTTCCTCGGACACTCCGGATTCCCAAGTTTTAGTCAGGTCAGGATATTTTTCACGGATGAGTTTGCACACAGAGAGCGTGATCTCACGGTGCTTGTCATAGTACCCAGACACTCCAAACATGCGACAGACTGAAGGGCGCTCGTTGTAGGCGCCACAGCGGCCGAGTTTTCCGTCGCCAGAATGAGCTTCATACATCAGACAAAAATCTTGAGTAGGGCTTTCTAGCTTATCTAGCCATTCATCGAGTTTACCTTCATCCAAAAGGCGAACGGCAAGGGGGAACATTTCTAAAACAGACGCTTCTAGTTCGGGATTCGTGCAGCACTTGCCACAGCCCTCCAAGCAACTCAAGCCAGAGGCTTTTTGATAGAGAGAGAAGGTATTCCCCATTTCATCATAAATTTTTTGCAGATCTTGGGAGAAATCTCTGATATTCATTAATGATGTCCCAATTTTATTTTGTTCTCACAAATCCAGAAGCTGAACCTTTGCTCAAAACAGAAATGAGCATAGGTTATCCGAATTTCAAATTAAGTTATTCTAGACCTGGTTTTCTCACATTCAAGACCGAGAACGCTATCGATTTCTCACCATGGATGAGTCGATTATCTGGGATTTGCCTGGGTAAAAAACCGCTTGAAGAACTTAAGTCACTGCCTAAAGCGTGGCTATGGAAGCGTGTGGACTCGCTCTCAGCTCCTCAGGAGTTGATTGACCTGAGTGAGAAGTCACTGTTTAAAATTGGTGAAAAAGTCACTTTGATTATGATGCTTGGACCTGAAGAGTATTGGGTCGGAGAGTATATTCTTAAGAAAACTCATTTTCAAACTCCCGGTGAAGTGAGTTCAATTGAAAAGAATGAAGATGCTCCCTCCCGTGCGTATTATAAAATCGCTGAGGCTTTTGAAGCTTTTGATCTACCGATGGACTCTCAAGAAAAAGTGCTAGAGCTTGGTTCTGCTCCGGGTGGAGCGAGTTTATTTCTTCTTGATCAAGACCTGATTGTTTACGGCGTTGATCCAGCACTCATGGATAAAGAGATTTTAAAAAATTATAATTTTAAGCATATCAAAAAAGCTTTCGAGACTTTGAATGAAAATAATTTTCGTGAAGACATCGACTGGATTGTCAGCGATGTGAATCTTCCTCCAAGTGTCGTTCTTCAAGAAGTGGATCGGTTTTTAACTTTTCTTGAGCCGCGTGGAGTGATTCTGACTTTAAAGCTTCATCAAGACCGATACCTGAGAATGCTTAAACCAGTTGTAGAATCATTTAAGAAAAAAGGTTTTACCACCGTCGAACTTAAATATCTGCCGTCCTATCGTCAGGAGATTTGCCTGGTTGCCTTGAGGTAATAGCCTAATCAAAAATTTTTACTCATTTTTTTGTTTTGTTATCTGGCATTAGGCGTATGCCCTATATTAATTCGGTCCATCTTTTTTAATAATATGGGAGTTCTATTTAAAGGTGCATCTGATGAGATTGTTTTTTTTAATCGTCTTTCTTTTCGTTCAATTGGATGTCTCTTTTGCACAGCAGAACTTTTTCAACGTGCCAACATTTGAGATTACCGAAAAAGATAAGGTCTTCGTTCAAGAGCAGCTCAACTCTTTTCAATCAATAGAGTCAAATACGACATTTGACTATGGGTTAGGTAAAGATCATGAAATTGGTTTTAATATTTATGGTGCCATAATACAGAATAATTTCGCTGGAAAATTCCTTCCGGATAGTGAAGTCTCAAAATATAAAGATATGTTTTTAATTAATTATCAAGCCAAGGTCTGGCAAAATCAATTTTATAGTCTAGGTTTTGGAACTCAAATAGGTATAAGAAATCTTCAAAATGGTCTTTTTTTTGCAAATATGACTTATGCCGCCTTCTCTGCAAACCTAACGGAGAAGGTTTATCTGTCTGTAGGTCCATGGTTTGCAGATAGTCACTATCTGAAAGAAACTGATGCTGTAGGTATCCAGGCCGGTGCTGAATATAAAATTATTAAAAATCAGTTTCATATCATTGCTGATTCCATTTCTGGGGATACACCTATTAGCGTTTCAGTTTTTGGATTAAGCTATTTTGTTCACAAGCACTTCCCAATTTCTTTAGGATGGCAAATTCCAAATTGGCATGGTGCCGGTCAGGCGCTCGTGATGGAGTTAACTTATCGTGAAAATGATTAATAGTAATTCCGTTCTCTAAGGTTCTAGGGATCCCATTTCAATTTACCCGTATTTATTGGCTCAAGAACAAGTGACACCAGCGTCTGGTTTAAAAGGTAATAGGCCACTTCCCCATAGGTCAGTGGACCGAAAAATGAATCCATTTTCTTTCCGCTCAGATTTCCGTACTCATAGTTGAGAATGCAGTTTGAGCACCAAACAACTTCAGAGGATTCAGGCATCTTTGAAGAGCTAGCGAGTTCTTCAAAGGCTTTCTCATAATCGGGAACGGCAGCAGCGATACGATACTTGATTCCCTTCTCTACAGGTGCAAAAAAAGTAACTTTTTTTTCTGCTTTTTTTATTTCCTTGAAACTCACATTTACAAAAGTACCAAAAAAATTAGAAACCAGAGGTTCTTCAATATTGATCTTATTTTGAACCAAGTACTCAGCAAGATTATTAGTCTCTCCGTCTACTTTGCAGTCTTTTACTTCATAGCCTGAATTCATGAACTCAATGATCGGACCTGTTCCAGGTTTAAAAAGATTAAGTGGAATTATTTTTGCCGTCCAGTGGGGGTCGAGTGCGGCATGCATGACGACGGCGCCATCATCAAAGCGCTCACCAGTTGTCCCATTGTATACAACAGGACTCGTTGCACGATTTCGATCTAAGTCTGAAGCCGAAATCCACCCAATTAAAGGAGCTGATGAGAGGCCTTTAGTAGAAAGGGCATTTAAGCCAAACACTTCATGGAACCTTCCGAAAGCAGGAATTACCATCAAATTAAATCCATTTGGTTCATAGTTAAGTGAAATTGACGACAAATCATGATGGGAATAGTGTCGCAGGCTTACTCGAAGCACTTCTTTTGGGAATTCAGTCACAAGTAATTGCTCATGTGTTTCAATTCCGCCTTTCTCTGACATAAGGTAGGGGGTCGATCCACCAATCCATTGGCCATTAGGCAGCTGAGTAAGAAGTTTTTCGACTCCTGCAATCGAAAGAATCTTGTTTTTTAAAATGAGGTTTTTTGTTTCTTCGAGACCAAGAAGTTGCGTCTTCATTATAATTTCATCCTTGGAAGTTTTATGACAAACTTCGTGTTGGGACAATCTTTATCAATCTCTAGTTCTCCGCCATGTGCCTTCAAAATACCGAGAGAGATACTTAGCCCCAGGCCTGTTCCCTTTCCAATTTCTTTGGTTGTAAAAAAAGGCTGCAAGATTTTTTCTCGCAATTCCTCCGGAATTCCTGGTCCGCTATCTGTGATACTGATTAGAATATATTGTCCCTTCGCCTCGACTGAAACCTTGATCCATTTTTCTGGTAAGTCTTTCACGGCATCAAAGGCATTACTAAGTAAATTTACTAACACCTGAGAGATTTGAGACGCTCGGCAAGAGATCTTTATTTCTTCATCAATGAAGGGGATTTCTAGTGTCACTTCACTCGTCTTAAAACGTGCCTGACAAAGCGATGCAGAGTCTTCCAAAATGCTTTTTAGCAAAGTCATTGTCATTGGGTCTTGTGAGCTGTCTCTGGCAAAAGAGCGCAGGCCATTGATGATTTTAGCGATTCGGTCGACGGTTTTATCAATGGATTTTAACCGGTCTGGTATTTCGTCCAAAGTAAGAGACCTGCTATTCATCATATCGAGAATAATATCAATTCGGCCTTTTATTATGGCGAGAGGATTATTGATCTCATGGGCTATGCCTGCAGACATTTCTCCCAACGATTTCATCTTCTCGTTTTGTATGTTCATTACCTGAATATTTTTTTCAAGAGTTATATCAGAGACAAAACCATGCCAAATGTGACTTCCATCGGCAAGAAGCTCTGGAAGAGAATTCCCCCGCATCCATCTAAGGCCTCTTTTCGGAAGCTGAACTCTAAATTCATGGAGCCATGGGCTCATTGTTCGCGCAGACTCTTGGATCGAAACACCCACTTGATATAAATCTCTTGGGTGTAATCTTTCAAATAGAAGGGATGCATCGGTTTTGACTTGTTCGGGAGTTAGTTCATATATTTCTTCGATCTTTGCACTTGTGTAAGGAACGCAAGTTCTTCCGTCTGGAAAAAGTTGAAACTGATAAATCATCCCAGGAATGTTCGCAGAGAGTTTTTCAAGTGCCTTTAAAGTCTCTTTTTGAAACTTAATTATTTTTCTAAGATTAAAATGTGCCACTACCTGTTGACCTAAAATTGTAAGCGCCAATCTTTGATCTTCAGTCAGAACTTTTGGCTCAAAACCAATCACGCAGAGTGAGCCTAGGGCATTTCCGTCGGAATCTATTAGAGGGGTGCCAGCGTAGAATACAAGATTAGGCTCATTGCAAACAAGCGGGTTGTCGCGGAATCGTTCGTCAATTCGTGCATCGGGGACTTCTAAAAATTTTTTTTCTAAGATGGCATGAGAGCAGAAAGATATTTTTCTTGGCAACTGATCAACAGTTATTCCCACTTTTGATTTGAACCATTCTCGATCAGAATCTACTAAGCTTATAACGGCTATTGGAGTTGCGCATAATTTAGAAGCGAGGTTTGTAATTGAGTCGAGTTCAGGCTCTGGGGGAGTGTCTAGAATGAGGAATTCTTTTAAGGCCTGGAGACGGGCTTCTTCATCTAATGGGATTGGTGCAATCTTCATACTAAAGAAAGCCTGCTCCTCGTCTGTGTTGAAGTCAACATGATAACTATCAGGTACTGGAGCTTAGTCCTTGCCCATAAAACCCTGGGGAAAGAATTGATGATAGGGATCATATTTTTGTTTCAAGTCGTGAAACAGTCCCAGTTGGTGAGGTCCATGAAAACGTTTGATGTATTTTTGCTTGAGTAAACCAATACCGTGCTCAGCAAAAGGCGATCCCTTCCATTCAAGAACTTGGTCATAGAGCTTCTGGATTTGATCCAGGCATCTGGCAGATTCATCTTTGGTCGGCATATAGTTAAAGTGCAAGTGCGCATCTCCAAAGTGTCCAAATAAGCAATAACGAACGCCAACTTTTGCGGCTTCGCGGTAGAACTTGAGAAGATCAGGAAATTTTTCACCTGATACCTGACAATCGGTCCCAATCTTGACCACTCCCATTTTTGAATTTTCTTCAAAGATCGCTCGAGGCACACCCGCGCGAATATGATGGAACTTATTTTCAGCGATTTCAAAAACGTCATCGTGATTGATATGTTTGAGATGACATAATATATCCCCGTAAATCTCTTCAAATCTGTCTGACTTTACTTCAAGAAAAATAACATCTTGATTATTGCCAAGCTTTTCGTCCGCTTTAAGATAGTTCATGCAGTTTGAATCTAGGATCTCGCAAGACATAATGGCGTCACGCTGAGACTGAACAGCATTGAATATTTCCATATGGGCATCAATATTCTCCTCCCATTTTGGAAGCAGCAGAAACACATAGGTTAAATCATAGTTTTCAACGGTTTCGATTTCGACTTCAGTCACAACTCCCAGTTGGCCTTCAGTTCCAATCATTAAATCTATGGCCTTGTTAAAACGAGGGTAGGGCGCATTTTTGAAAGTTTGGTAGGTTTTAAAATCTTGTTGATACTGTTTTAGATGCTCAGAAGGTAAGACAAACTCTTCCTCTCGGTTTAGGATTTTTTCTTCACCGTTAAAATCAAGATATTTAAGACTCACCACCTGAGACCGCATGGTACCAAAACCAAAACAGCGCTCACCAGTGCATGATGTGGCGATTCCCGCAGTAATCAAGGCGAGTTGCTCAGTGGGTGAGGTTTTAAGATTTCTGCCTTTTGAGCGTAAAAACTTTTTGGCATCTTCCCAAGAGACACTGCCACTTAAAACCAAGTTCCCATTTTCTTTAAGTTCCATTTTGGGTGGCATCTTGCTCAGGTCACAGAGAAAGAAATCTCCTTTTGACCAAGGAAGTAGGGTATCTAGTTTATCGTAGGGAATAACGGTTGAAGTTTTTGAGGAGAAATAAAAACTCGGTTGATGCGCTTTGAGATGACTGACTAGGTCTTCAACGGAGTAGAATGTCTTAGTTATATGGGTCATAAGGGCTCACTTTTTTATGAACTATTTTAACCTTTTTTTTCAGGAGAGGCCATGGAAGTTGTTGCTGTCTTAGGTGCGTCAAGGGATCCAAGTCGTTATTCTTACAAGGCGATGCAGCTCCTGAAGGAATATGGGCATGAGCCCGTTCCCGTTCATCCTCGGGAGTCAGAAGTTCTGGGTTACCCAGTGGTTCCAGAAATCAAAGAATTAGTTAAGTTGGGTAAAAAAATTGATACCGTGACGATGTATGTGAATGCAGCTCTTTCTACAAAATATCTTCAGGACCTGATTGATCTGAAACCTAAAAGAGTCATTTTTAACCCCGGTTCTGAGAACCCTGGATTAGAAAAGGCTTTGGTGGATAATGGAATAGTTGTGGAGGAGGCCTGCACACTGGTGCTTTTAAGAACTGGTCAGTTCTAGTCCGCAAGACACTTAAGCGGAGAATTCTTGGCGATATAGTTTTCAAATAATGGCCAAAAGTTTGAGTTCTCTACTGAAGTTCTATTCATGAATAGTAAATCCCGAATTCCAGGCAGCATTTTCGCTAGAGCAAAGGGAATTTCGCTTGGAAGAGCTACGGAGTAGAATTTCAAATTACTGATCGCCTCTCCGCTAATCAGAGCATTCTCTGGTGAATGGTGCCCAACAATAAACGGCACTACCATGCCTTTATCAAGATCCATGGTTTTCAGGCCATCAATAGTGACATCAAAGGGTTTGTCGCCTTGAGAAAGAAACTTCAGTAATTGATTTATGACAAGTCCTGAAATATTTGATTTTGTAATATTCCAACCTTGATCTCCCCAAGCTCTAAAATGCGGAAAATTATCAATCAAATCTCCAAAGCGAATCACGCCTTTAGGAATCTCTTCGCCCTGGAAGATATCGAACTGAAAACTAATTTCAGTTTGGGCGGTTTCTCGCGTCAGGCGAGCGATATGCTGAGACCAGCAAGACTTGGGGTCTCGTACATGCCCTTCATGTAGACCGGTCAGAGTAATTTCAGAAAAGCCAATGACTTCAGTCCATGAACGGTTAAAGTAGCGCTCACGGTTAACATAGGCTTCATCTACAAATTTTTTGACTTCAAAGTTTTCAGAAATTTCTTTAGTAACATCATAGAGACGATAATCAATGAGCTTATATTCACCCTCACCGAGAATATCGACAATCAAAGAGCCAACGGCCAGTCCATGAGCTCCGGTTTGAAAGATTGGAATAATCTCACCATTGAGATTTTCAACCATCTTAGGTTGATCCAAGCGCGTGTGGGAGTGGCCACCGATGATCATATCAATTGTGCGGGAATGGGAAGCGAGGATTGAATCCTTATCCACCCCGATGTGGGTGAGACCAATCAGGAAATCCACACCATCTTTTTTAGACTTCTGTGCGATCTTGATCCCTTTTTTATGGGAAGGTCCAATAAATCCATGCGGAAGAAGGGGATACTGAAAATGTATTTCAGGAGTGGTGAGTCCAAAAATACGAATTTTCATTCCCTCTATATCGTAATCAACGAACTCTTTAATCTTTTTTCTCAGCCCCATGAAGGTCTTGCCTTTAAGATTGGCCGAAAGGAAATTCGCCTGAAGATTGGAGTCTGTAATTTGGCGGGAAAGGTCTCGTCCACCCATGATGTAGTCGTGGTTACCAAGGACTGTGACATCAACCCCTAATAAATCAAGCGCTCGGAGGGCATCTGTTCCATTGTTAGAAAAATAGAAACTAGAGCCTTCACCAAAATCTCCCCCATCTAAAAAAAGGGTTTGAATGCCTTTAGTCTTGGCATCAGCTTTTAACTGGTCAACTAAGGTTTTAATGCGAGAATAGCCGCCCTTACCACTTCGAGATCCTTCAAAAAATGAATGTAAATCATTGGTATGAATAATTTGAATCAATTTAGCCGAGGCAATAGTCGTGAATCCGGCCAATGAAATGGTTAGAAAAAGCTTTAAAACGTTCATGTCAATCTTGTAGCTTACATGAACAGGGAAAATCTAGAGGGAGAGTCCCTTCAAGACCAAAAACTCAACTTTATTGTAAATTTTTCCAATCATGGCCATTAAGCTGCGCTTTAGGTACATTTGGCCACCATGAAATCTGAACTTCTTCTACCCGTTGCTAATATGGCCATGTGCCTGGCCGCCATTCACCATGGTGCAGATGCCGTGTATTTTGGAGTGCCCTTTTTTAATGCCCGCGGCAGAACGACTGACTTTACTTTGGAAGAACTTAAAGAGCTGATTGATTTGTGCCACCTCTATGGGGTGAAGACGAATCTTGCATTTAACGTAGTCATTTTTCAAAATGAGTATCCGAAAGTTATTGAGATGCTGGAGCAGGTCCTACCTATGGGGCCTGATGCCTTCATCGTCCAGGATCTTGGTCTGGCATCCCTGATTCGCAAGATGGCCCCCAATCAACGAATCCATGCCTCGACTCAAATGACCGTGACGAACCCAGATGCCATCAAATTTGTAGATGACCTTTCCATAGACCGCTTTGTTTTAGGGCGTGAAAATTCACTTTCAGAAATTAAACTCATTCGGGAGCAAACGGATAAAGAGCTTGAAGTCTTTGTCCACGGAGCTCTTTGTGTTGCTTACTCAGGCCAGTGCTTTACCTCGGAATCCTTAGGGGGAAGAAGTGCCAATCGAGGCCAGTGCGCTCAAAGTTGCCGATTAGAATATGAGCTTTACGTCGATGATAAGAAAAAAGAGATGGGAGATAAAAAGTATCTCGTCTCGCCTAAAGACTTGATGGGGATCTCAGAAGTCAAAGAGCTAAGCGAGATCGGTGTCCATTCTTTTAAAATTGAAGGTCGCCTTAAGACCCCAGAATACGTCGCAAGTACTGCACGTAACTACCGCGAAGTCCTGGATGGCAAGAATCTGAATCTCAAACAAAGAGAAACGGAGCTTTCTTCTACTTACTCGCGCGGTTTTTTTACCGGATGGCTCAAGGGTGTTGATCACCAACAACTGGTGGATGGAACTTACAGCGCTCACCGTGGTCTTGAAGTTGGGACCATTAAAGAAGTCAAAAAGAAAACTTTCACGATCGAAACCAGCACCAAGCTTGAAGCTGGCATGGGACTACTGCTAGTCAATAAAGAAGAAGTGGGATCAAAAATATTCGCGGTTCAAAAAACAGGCAAGATTCTTGAAGTTGAACTTCTGCAAAAGAATCTGAACCTTGTGAAAGGCATGAAAGTCTATTTAAATTCTGATGAAGTCCTGGATAAAGAATTGCAAAAAGGCTGGCAATCCCGAGAATTTCAAAAGCGCATTCCATTAAAGATGATCGTGCAAGGCATGTATAATGAGCCGATTCTGGTCAAAGCGATTGATCCTGAAGGTCGGGAAGTCTATGCCCAGACGATTTCATTCATGGCTCCGGCCAAGAATCGCTCCCTTAGTGAAGCCGAGCTAAAAACGGAATTAAGCTCTTTGGGTGGGAGTATCTACGAGTTGCAGAGTTTTGAGTGCTTCATTCAAGAAGGCTGCTTCATGAACCACCGGGAACTTAAAGACCTTCGCCGAGAGCTGATTGAGAAAATGAATGCCGCGAGGGTGCAACCCAAAGCGGTTCTTTTGAATAAAGTGGAACTTCCTTCGGTCCGTATGGTTGAGAATGCTTCCACTGGTTTAAATATTTTACTAAGAAATAAGGCCCAAGTTGATGGTTTCGCTGAGGCCATGAAACAAGGGCTATACCAAGGTCTTGACCAGTTAATTCAAATGGTCATTCTCGATTTTGAATTTGGAAAAGACTACGCTGCTTCAATTGAACTTCTTAAGCATCTTAAACTGACAACTGCCATTGCCACGACTCGCATTTTAAAACCAAAAGAATATCATAATTTAAAAATGATCATCAGATGTAACCCTGATAAAATTCTCGTGCGTAATCTTGGTGCAATTGAATTTCTAAGACGTGAATGCACGAATCCTTTAATCGGCGACTTTTCTCTTAATGTGACCAACTCTCTGACGGCCGTATACCTATTGAATAAGGGGCTTGAAACGGTCAATACTTCTTATGACCTCAATCAAGAGCAACTGCTTGACCTGATATCCCATAGTGATCCGGGGAGACTCGAAGTCACGCTTCATCAATATATGCCTGAATTTCATATGGAGCATTGTGTGTTTGCGGCGTTTCTCTCAACCGGAAGTTCTTTTAAAGATTGCGGCAAGCCTTGTGAAAAACATGAAGTGAAACTCAAAGACCCCTATGGTAATTGGCACTTTTTGAAGGCCGATCACGAATGCCGAAATACATTTTTCAAGGCGACTCCTCAGTCGGCTTCTTTTTTATTAGCTGAGCTTAAAAACCGTGGCGTGAAGTCGCTTAGATTGGAAGCCCTAAATGAGGATGCTAAGGACCTTAATCATAAAATCCTAGTTTATCTTAAACTCTTAAATGGATCGATGACTTCTCAAGCAGCCGTTGAAGAATTAAAAGTCATGGAGAGTTATGGGCTAGGGAAGGGTCAGTTGAATAAGACCGATACCTATAAAGACCGTAAAAAAGAATCAAGCACTTAGCCGGTCTCTGCCTTCTGTAAAATTTACTGAATAATCTAAATAGTCTCTGGTCCACTTCAATTTTGGCTATGATTCTCCCTATGAAAATTAAAAATACCCTTACCGCTTTATGGCTCTGTCTTAGTTTTTCGGTCCTGGCGGGTCCAGGCATCCCTAGTGACCATTTTGATACTGTCGGCGCAGTAGATAGTTTTCAGTGGGCGCCCGAAAGATATGAAAAATCTTTTGAATATGACATTTTTTATTACATTCCAGCCACCATTAATCCTTTGGATAAAGTCGGTGCCTTGATCTTTAATCACGGTGGGGGAAGCTCCACCATGGACCGAGCCGGATC
>CANFNN010000025.1 GCA_947448095.1 Bacteriovoracaceae bacterium
GATAAAGCAAAAACCGAAATAAAACCTGCAAAGATATAATCAGAGTGTAAATTCCAAGTGGAAACTGAGTGATAAAAAAGTGTGGTTGAAACCCCCCTCATTTCCATTTCAGTCCAACTATAAAAACCGGCAACCAAGAACAAAGTTCTAAGGAGTGACTTTCTCAAAGAAGAGTATTTTACTCCCGATTTAAAATTCAGCCACAAAGTAACGCCATAAAGTTGCTGGGCAAAATGATACAAAAGATAAAGGTAGGAACATTTAAGAATGATCTCCACACCCGACTCTCCCAAACGGCCACTAATAGCGACCAAAAACAAGCCCAAATAAAGCATGGGAAAAAATAACGGAAGCCATTCGTCCCTCCAGCTTTTCACTCGAGAAATCCAAATCCAATAAGTCGCCATGAAGTGAGGAAAAGAAAAGATCAGGAAGAGAACTGAAGCGAAAGGGGCAACTATTTTTGCACCACCAATTAACGTGAACGCAAAAAAAATGTAACTGATCCCTGCCATCAATAAAAAGTTCAGCATAAAGGTCTCTAAAATTATAAATGGAATTCTGAATATATAGAATATAATATCATGAAACCACATCGTGTTTATTGTTTTTCAGGAGAATCATTTGAAAAAGATTAATTTACTGAACTCTAAAGGGTTCACTCTCGTTGAAATGTTAATTGCATCTGCAATCATGTCGGTGGTCGTTTTTGGTGGATTTCAGGCATACACCTACTTTAACCAGCAAACGGTTAAAGAGGCCAAAAAGATGGACGACATTTCTGAATTTAATCTTTTAACCAAAGACCTGCTTAACTTTAGTGAAGGTGCGGGAATTTCAACCTTCTTTTTGAACTTGCCTATCAAGGCCAAAGATTGCGTGGATGACAAACCTTGTGTTCGTCAGCTCGTTGGACAAAATTTTAAAAATCCAACAGTATCACTACCAACAGGATTGACTGCAAACGAGTGTGTTCAGTTCTATAAAGACGCCAAAGGCACACTAGATTCAAAAGCTGCCTATCCTGGAAAAACGGCAAAAGATAAAATCTGGGAAACAAAAGATCTTCTTCTGAGTGGAGACCAGGAGCTCTATGCAACTTGGATTTTAAAAGATGAGACATCTCCACCGTTTATGATGGTAAAGAGTCGTGACTCAAGCATCTATTTAAGCTTGATCACTCAAAACTTAATGACCGATATCTCCACACCGAAGGCATTAAAACATGCCTTCTTTGAAAGTAATAGCCCTCAAGATGCTATAACCCAGCTTAAGGGTTACCCTTTTCTTATCTACAATTCGCAAGTCGGAAGCATTTATAACATTCAGTTTGCCGAAGAAATTATTTCCTGTAATCAAGACCGGCAGGCCTGTATTAACTTAATGAAAATTCTTTATGTCGAAGCACCTACACAAGATGATACAACGTTATCGGGAAACCTCATTGCCAAATTTCCCACCAATGTGTACGCGATTAAGTTTAAACCGATGGATTTTCAGGCTCCATTCTTTAAGCAAATTCTCGACCGCCAAAATCTTACTCCGAACTGCCTCTCTTCATGGGGAAATGGAACACAACCCTCATCAGGTTATTTCTTTCCGAGCAGTGTTTTATCTGTGTCACCCGATGCTTCAGAGACAGATAGCAACATCGGATCCAACCCAATCAATCTCATTTACCTACCTAAAGATGCCTATAAGAAATTAGGAGGCAATTCCGCCAAAAAGGGAATTTACGTGGCACTGCCAATAGATATTGTCACCTACAAAGCCGAAGTTGATGCCACTTCAGGTGCCCTTCAATTAGTTTCAGAACTATGGCATCCTACTGAAATTAAAAAGAAAATTAAGATACATAACCTGAAAAGCCCCTTCATGTTTACAAGAAAGCTTGGCAGCCCGGAGATGGGTATCTGGTATAATCCAATTAAGAAGAATCAATAACCCGAGGTACGTATGAGCAAGATTCATTATTTATCACTTTCTGCTATTTTATTAAGCTCGAGCGCTTGGTCTATGAAGTTCTCTACTTTAATGATGCCTTTTAAACAACCTGTAAATCTTTCGACTGAACAGCCGCCAGCAATTAAATACACTCAACCTGGAACCATCATTGTTGGAGCGCACAGGTTGTGCGGAGATAGTGATGTCGCTAACTTTTCTAGCTCTCACCCAGAATTTGAATTTGTTCCTCATGACAACAAGAAGATTGACGTGTTGATTGGATACTGGGTTGTAGAAAATGGCGCAACAGGCTCGGCGCTACTTCCGTCAGAGTCAAATTGGTATCCAATAGCTAACCAAAAAATCGACATCGCGGAAAATCAAGCAAATACTGTATGGACAGGCCAGTTTAACCAAATCTCACATGCACCCTCAGCTTCAAACGTAAATGTGATGAAATTGCTCCAAAATGAGATCAAAAATCTTCAGGAAACGGCGATTTTATCTTATGGATCCACTAAGCAGTACCGCATTTTTTCAGGAGCCTTTGCCTGTGTAGATCCGAGTGAATCCTCTGAATTAGATTCAACGGACTATGCTCCATCTCCAGTTGATACTGTTCTATCTCTTAAAGTGATCGAACAAGAAGTAAATAGTGCGTTCAACGGTCAAAATCTCAACCAAATAATTCAAGACAACAGAAAGCTTAAAATTAGTCTTAAATCTTCACCTACAGGGGTTGGAACAACTGGCGTTAAAGCTTATGATTTGTCTTTAGGCAATCATGGCGAAAACTTAGAAGGAGCTCCACTCTACGACACCTATAAAAAGATTTTAGAACTAGATAATCCACCAGCAGCAACGGATGGAGATTCTTACAGGGCCGCAATGGCAGCAAATTCGTTAAGTAATTCCATCGGTAGTGGACTTAGCGGGGATAAAATTGATTATTGCAATAATCAAGGTGCGACATCTAATAAAACTACGAAGACTTATAAATATGAAGCATTTCCTCTAAATCTTAGCTGTAAGAAGCTAATTGATAATGGAAATCTCTCAGATAGCTTTGCAGCACTATTTACTCCCTCCGATAAGCTATCAGATAGTGACTTCAAAACAGCTCAGAAAAATTTGGCAAAACGTTTTCTTATGGCCGCCGTATATGAAGCCGCTCAAGAGAAGCTAGAGAACGATGCAAAAGTCGTGCATGCCGGATGTTTTAGAAAAGGCAGTCAAAGTAATCTCATTAGTCGTTTGATCTCTAGTTATCCACTTAACTTTAAACAAGTGGCCAATAAGTTTAGTATTCAAACAAACCCAAGCAATATCATTCACCCTGAGTCGTTGTTTGCCCTCCACGATTTTTCAAGCTACTCAGCCAATGATGCGAAAGCAGTTTGGGGACAAGTTATTCCAAGCCAGGCCATACCGAGTGACCTAAATGTGAATGGGATACTCTTTCGTTTAGAGGAAAAAGCAGAACTTCAAGGACAAGAGCTGGATTTTAATGCTCCCATCAATATTAATATTAAAGTAAGGTCGGTAGGTGGAAGCTGCACAATGTACTGCTAAGAAAAGTTTAGTTCGCAACGAATCCGGAAGTCTCGTCGTAGTTATAGCGATTATGGGGATGATAGCCGGACTCATTGCATACTGGACTAGCTTATCTGGCAAGGTTGATAAAGAAGTAAGGTCTCTAAGCGCCACTCAGAGTACTGCATACATGCGCTCTGATTTTCAAAATACTATTAAAAAACTTTTGAAGGGGGAGATTGTAGGATGCCCCATTACACCGGCCATGGTGAATTCCAAATTTGAAGATTTCAGTGTTCTAACGACTGATGCAATTATCAATCGGTCCTATACTGACAACGCGGCCACTACGAACGTTAATGAAATCACAATGAATCCTGATTTTATAAAAAATTGCTTCTTCAATATCAGCCGTTATTCGGGTCTTGCATGGAACAAAATAAATATCTCCATTCGAAGGACATCTGAACCAAACTACATCACTTTATCTAATTTTATCTCGGCCGATATTCAGGCTGCATTCAAATCGGAAGGCAAACCCATTGTTTTGAAATTTCAATTAAAATACAGGATTGATGTTCTTACGATAAATAGCTTTGGAATAATTTTCACTGATTCGAACTCTGGGCCTAAAGTAGCGATAGACACCAATAGTAAGGTAAAAATCAATTCCTCAGTTCTCTTTGATAGTTCAGCTCGAAGTGACCCGCAACCTTTAAACAACTTCATGGAGCTCCCAGATACGGGCCGTTTGATTTACGCTAAAGAAGTCTACTCCTCGGCTCCTAACTTCACCTCAAATCAGGACTTGCTAGATTTTCTAGACACTAAAACCATCCTCAATGTTTTTGAAAAAGGCATTGAGTTCAATCAACTTCCGAAGGGAGCTTTTGAAGCCCCATATCAAAAAAGCCCTACCCAGTGGAATGAAATTCTCGACTTTAAACCAATGCTAGACTCTGCCTATCCACTTCCTAATTCAACTCCCCAGTCGGTTATAACAGATGCTGTGGGTATCATAAATCACTCCTTTACTAATATTGATCACACAAATACTGCAAGCATTTATAACCACCTCTATGGATCTGGTGGTGAAAACCAACTGATTGAAAGTTGCCGGGAAATGACGACTGATATGAGTTCTGGGGCTTACCCGCTTTATATTTTTAACAATCTCACCCAAGATTTTACAATTGATTTCACTCACAACACTGATACGGATCATCCCCCTGTGTTTTGTGGAGTAATTGCAGCAAAAAACATAATTATTAAATTAAACGACCAAGATTCGAATGGTATTAATTTTCTTCATCATTTTATTGGCAAAATGATTATTAGAGAAAAGCTAATTGTGTCAAATAAAGGATCACTGACTATACATGACATCATGCAATTCTCTGAGGACTCAGTACAATACCCAGAGCCCCAAATGAATGTGACCAATTTAAGAACTCAATTCTACAATCAAAAATATTACTCAACTCAAAATTTTTTCCTGCCTTTTTTTGAGGCCGGCAAGACTCCAACTCCACCAGACCTGATGGGAGTCAGTAATGGTAAGTTTTACGTTCCTCGTGGGACTAAAGCATTTTTTAATACCTGCCCATCTCCTAATAATGGAAAAACTTGCCGTAACCCAGACATCCCGGCCCCCGCGAAGGAAGATCTTGCTCAAAATAACTGGCAGAACCTTTTATTCGAGGTTTATGTTGTCGAATAAATTAAATCAGAAGGGATTAACTTTAGTTGAAACATTAGTCGGAATGGGGCTTCTATCGATGGCCATTACCTTAGGGATGAATTTTGTTAGCGAGCAAATGAAATCCAGGGATACGCGAACCAAACAAACTATTCACCGTTACATAGCGATTCAGGTCACACAACATGTTACAAATGGTATTGCGTATTACCCCCCTATCGCTCCCATAAACCCATCCGACAAAATTATTTACGTCGGTTGCATGACTAGAGATGGAGTTTTAATCTCCAACTCCTTTAAGTTTTTTCTGACGGCCAATTTTGACGATAAAGTTTCAACCGGCAAGTGTCCTACAGTCGATACCGCCTACGAGGTTCGCTTTTTGTGGGTTGATCCTAGCATTGATGACACTGTAAAAATCAATATTCTCACACTGGCCCCTGGAACTATTAATAGTCTTGCCGTCCGTAACTTCAAAATTTTTGCGAAATAGATAAATTTTCACTATAATCAACCTATGCGATTATTACTGACACTTGTGGACGGCGAAGAAATTGACTATAAAATGGAGAAAGACTCCGTAAGCATTGGCCGCTCGGCCAAATGTGATCTCGTGATCCCTCACGAGAGTATGTCCCGAAACCACTGCCAAATTGAAATTAAAGACGGCGAATTTTTCATTACAGATCTTGGCAGCATAAACGGCGTCTACATCGACAACGTAAAAATTCCGGCCAACTCGTCAGTTCCTTTTCAAACTTTTCTTCATTTGTCCTTCGGCTATGTGACTAGTGCCCAAATTGTCGTGGATGAGGCAACTAAATTTGGAGTGTTAGTTCCAAAGAGTGGAATTCAAGACCAAACGACTGGAACTGGACCTATTTCAAGACAGGAACATAAAACTAGAACAAAAACGATTCAGACCCAAAAAACGAAAATAACCAATCCAAAAACTAGCACCACCAAGAGTTCAGGTAAGAACACTATCGCGATCAATCTTTTAGCTTTTATTGGTATCCTGGCCGGCCTTTATTACTTTTTGTACGCCGGCAAAGAGACCGCTACTTCGAACAGCCCCCAGCCTCAGGCCGCGCCCAAGCCAACCGACACAAGTGATCATTTTTAACGTCTAAGAATTATATAGGTGCAAAAGCGCCCTATTTAAGCTAGATTGACCTTCTACGGAGTTAAACAAGGCTAAAATAGGCGTATTTAATGATTAAGATCAATCGTAAAGTTGAGTATGCTCTGATGGTACTCAAGCTCATGAATGAGAAAGGTTCAAGTGATCTCACTACGGCGCGTGAAGTGTGTGATCGCTATGAGTTACCATTTGATACTACCGCTAAGGTCATGCAGCAGATGAATACCGCAGGATTTTTGCATTCCCACAAAGGCGTCAAAGGTGGCTATACCCTGGCCCGAGATCTGACTTCCATTTCATATATTGAACTCGCCGAAATTATCGAAGGAAAAAGCTTCATGATGGATTGTCACGAAGGGCCTTGTGACTTAATTCATTCATGCAATATCTCTCAACCCATCAAACGTCTCAACGATTACTTAATTAACATATTTAGTTCACTCACTCTGCAAGAACTCTTGGCCGATGACAATCTGCTGGCACTCAAAAGAACTCCAGAGAAAAAAGTAGAAAATTGTCCATTAGTACATAAGGCCGAAGTATGAAGATCGAAGAAAAACTCGCCACCGAATACAAATACGGATTTGTCACAGATATCGAAAGCGAAGAATTCCCCAAAGGACTCTCTGAAGATATTGTTCGCTTAATTTCTGCCAAAAAAAATGAACCAGAGTGGCTGCTTGAATACCGCCTCAAGTCTTATCGTCACTGGCTAACACTCGAGCATCCAGAATGGCAGTACTGCAAAGTACCTCCGATTAATTTCCAGGACATCTATTTCTACTCAAAACCAAAATCTAAAAAAGATGTTTATAAATCTTTAGAGGATGTTGATACTGAACTGCTTGAGACGTTTGAAAAACTAGGTATCCCATTAACTGAACAAAAGCGCCTAATGGGCGTGGCCGTGGATGCTGTATTTGATTCTGTCTCTGTAGGCACCACACATAAAGAAGAACTTGAAAAAGTCGGCGTGATATTTTGTTCGATTCAAGAAGCAGTTGAAAAACATCCTGAACTAGTAAAAAAATATCTGGGAACGATCGTCCCCTACTCAGATAATTACTATGCAGCTCTCAATGGTGCAGTTTTCTCAGATGGATCATTCGTCTACATTCCAAAGGGAGTGAAGTGTCCGCTCGATTTATCTACTTACTTCAGAATCAACGCCAAAGAATCAGGCCAATTTGAGAGGACTTTAGTCATTGCTGATGAAGGCTCACATGTTAACTATCTTGAGGGCTGTACTGCTCCTCAAAGAGATGAAAATCAGCTTCACGCTGCGATCGTAGAACTTGTAACTTTGGATAACGCTGAAATCAAATACTCTACCGTTCAAAACTGGTACGCCGGCGACAAAGAAGGTAAGGGCGGAATTTATAATTTCGTAACCAAGCGGGGACACTGTAAAGGAAAGAATTCGAAAATTTCCTGGACTCAGGTTGAGGCCGGTTCGGCGATTACCTGGAAGTATCCGTCTTGTGTTTTAATTGGAGAAGGATCGCAAGGAGCTTTTTATTCAGTCGCTCTGACGAATCATCACATGCAAGCAGACACCGGAACAAAGATGATTCACATTGGGAAAAACACCAAATCGACCATCATCTCCAAAGGGATCTCGGCAGAAAAGTCTCAAAACGTTTACCGAGGCTTAGTGAAAATTATGCCATCGGCAACGGGTGCTAGAAACTACTCCCAGTGTGATTCAATGTTGATTGGCGATCAGTGCGCGGCAAATACATTTCCCTATATCGATGTCAAAAATAATACCGCCGTCGTTGAACACGAGGCCACGACATCAAAGATTAGTGCTGATCAAATTTTCTACTTACAGTCACGCGGCTTCACGGCCGAGAAAGCTGTATCCTTGATCGTAAATGGTTTTTGTAAAGACGTGTTTAAAACTCTTCCTCTGGAGTTTTCAGTCGAAGCCGTAAAATTAATTGAAATGAAACTAGAAAACAGTGTGGGATAATATGATTGAAATAAAAAACTTAACCGCTTCAGTTGATGGAAATGAAATTTTAAAGGGTATTAATTTAACCGTTAAAAGAGGCGAAGTTCACGCCATCATGGGGCCCAACGGCTCTGGAAAATCTACCCTTTCAAAAGTCATTGCAGGTCATCCTGCCTATGAAGTAACAGGCGGAGAAGTAAATTTTGAAATTAACGGTAAGATGAAAAACTTGCTTGAGCTCAATCCCTCGGATCGTGCCAAAGAAGGCATTTTTCTCGGCTTTCAATATCCAATTGAAGTTCCAGGAGTCTCAAACTTCACTTTCCTTAAAGAGTCCTTTAACCAGATTTGCGAGCATCAGGGCCTAGATAAAATGGATGATGAAGCATTCCTGAAGCACTTGCGTGGAAAACTTAAGCTGCTTGAAATGAATGAGTCTTTTCTTGAGCGCTCAGTCAACGAGGGCTTCTCTGGTGGGGAAAAGAAAAAAAATGAAATCCTACAAATGGCGATTCTCAATCCTCGCCTCTCTCTTTTAGATGAAACAGATTCTGGTCTAGATATCGATGCCCTTAAGATCGTGGCGCAAGGGGTGAATGCCCTTAAAACAAAATACAATGCAACAGTTCTAGTGACTCACTATCAGCGCCTCTTAGACTACGTGGTACCAGATTTTGTTCATGTCCTTTATAAAGGACAGATCATTAAGTCAGGTGATAAATCCCTCGCTCTTGAGCTAGAGGAAAAAGGCTACGACTGGCTGACTTCCGGGATTAAGTAATGAACAGAGAAGCAATGGCCGAATTGGCCAAAAAAAACATTGATACGAGTTCGAAAGATTTAAGTGATTTTAAACTTACTCATCTTGAGCTATTCAAACAAAAAGGATTCACTCAGAAAGATCCTGAGGCCTATAAGTTTACAAATATTGCCAGCTTCATGGACGCATTAGAGACATCTCCCTACGAGGGTGATGAAATACGGTTTGAGAATTACTTGGATCAAAATTTTCATTCAGTAGTCTTTATTGACGGAGTTCTGAAAAGTCCCCTCCCAATCGTGGCAGGGCTGAGTTTCACAAGCATTAGTGATGCATTTGCTAAAAAATCTTTTAGCTTAATTGAAAACAATCCCCTTTCGCATTTTCATCATGCTCTTTTAGGAAGTGGAATCCAGATTGAAATAGCCTCAAAAACTAAAATTGAAAAACCTATTCGTTTAGTGAATATTGTCACTCGCTCAGGAATAACAGCCCCAACAATTATCATTAAGGCGCAGCCCTTCTCGGAAGCTTCAATTCTCGAAGAAAACTATGATCAGGCAATTGCTCACGCAGTCATAAGTGAAAGCTATGTTCATATTGAAGCAGGAGCAATCATTGAACATATTCAACTCTCCCATGGAAGTGAATCAGCACTGATGCACTCTACAACTCAAGCCTATGTGGGGCGTGATGGGAAATACAATAACCTTCTGCTGAATCTCTCGGGAAAACTGAATCGTCGCAATCTGGGCCTAGAACTTCTTGATTCAGGAGCGCATGGTGAGTCTTATAATTTGTATCTTACAAATAAAACGGAGCATTCAGATATTAGTACAGTGATTCATCACCGAGCTGCCGACTCAACCTCTAATCAAATTGCCAAAGGAATTCTTGATGGAGATTCCAAAGGTATATTTACCGGCAAAATTCACATTTATCCTCAGGCGCAAAGAGTTGTTTCAGGACAACTCAATAAAAATCTTCTGCTCTCAAACAAAGCTCAAGCGCATTCTCAGCCTCAACTAGAAATTTTTGCTGATGATGTTAAATGTTCGCATGGATCCACTACAGGTCAGTTATCTGATGATGAAGTCTTTTATTTCATGGCCAGAGGAATTCCCGCTGAGAAAGCAAAAATCTTACTGGCCCATGGTTTTGGACTAGAAATCGTGCACAAGATATCAAACAAGACTTCAAGACAAAAAGTTGAAAACATAGTGATGGAAGCATTAAAAACTAAATTTCAACTGGGAGCCTCAAAGTGAGCATCCTGATTGAGAATCCATTTCGAAAAGATTTTCCTGTCGCCGAACAAATTATAAGTGGCAAACGGCTCGCGTATCTTGATAGTGCGGCCACAACTCTTAAGCCAAACATCGTTATCGATGAAATGGATCTCTATTACAGAAAAGAAACTTCAAATGTTCATAGGGGGCTATATTGGCTATCAGAAAACGCCACGGCAAAATTTGAACTTACTCGGGACAAAATCGCGAAACTCATAAACTCCCCCGACAGAAAACAAGTCATTTTCACCAAAGGCACTACTGAGAGTGTGAACTTGGTTGCTCAATGCTATGCTCGTAATTTCCTCAAAGAAGGAGATGAAATCCTTCTCTCTCAAATGGAGCATCACTCGAACATTGTTCCGTGGCAGATGGTCGCCGAAGAGAAGAAATTAACGATCCGAGTGATTCCCATCAATCAAAAAGGAGAAATCCTCCTTGATGAATATAAGAAACTTCTAACTCCTAAAGTAAAATTGATAAGCGTAGTTTATATCTCCAATGCACTGGGAACGATTAACCCAATCAAAGAAATGATTCACTCCGCTCACCAGATAGGTGCAAAGTTTTTTGTAGATGCTGCCCAGGCAATTTCTCATATCAAGGTCGATGTTCAGGATCTTGATGCAGATTTTCTGGCGTTCTCTGGGCATAAAATGTTTGGTCCAACCGGTGTCGGTGTTCTTTATGCGAAAGAGGAAGTCCTTAATCAAATGCCTCCTTACCAAGGTGGCGGAGACATGATTGATGTGGTGACGTTTGAGAAAACCACCTATAACAATTTACCCCATAAATTTGAAGCAGGAACTCCCCCTATTGCGGCCGTGATTGGTTTAGGCAAAGCTGTCGATTATATTAATCAAATTGGTTTTGAAACAATTCATAAGATTGAAGATGAACTTCTTGATTACGCGACTACGAAGCTAAGTTCTATCCCAGGATTAAAGATATACGGAACCGCTCACAATAAGACGTCGGTTATTTCTTTTGGGCTAGAAGGCATTCACCCCCACGATATTGCCACTCTGATTGATAAAGAGGGTGTGGCAATCAGAACCGGACATCACTGCACACAGCCGCTGATGAAGTTTTTCGGTGTTCCAGCAACCTGTCGGGCTTCCTTATCCATCTATAATAATCAGGCCGATATTGATCAACTTTATGCAGGTCTTATAAAAGTGAAAAGTTTTTTCGAGTAACATTATGGAAACACAAACTATGAAAAATGAACCTTTAGAAATTACGATTCAACCGACTCCGAATCCGAATGCACTTAAATTTATTTTAAGTCGTGACGTGATCACAGAAGGTAAAGTCTCATTCAAAACTCCTCAAGATTGCAGGGAGATCCCTTTAGCTGCTGCATTGTTTGACCTTCGGGGAGTAGATCAAATTCACTTCTTTCAAAACGTCATTACGATTTCTAAATTTAGCTTTGAAGACTGGAATTCTCTTGAGCCAGCCGTTCAAACATGTATTGAAAGCTTTATTGAAGATCATGATGCAAATATCAAAGTTTTTGATCCCGAAGCAGATCGTCGTGCTCATCTAAGTCCAGAAATGAAGCAAATCGAAGAAATTCTTGATAAGCGTATTCGTCCGGGCCTTCAGGGTGATGGTGGTGACTTAGCAGTGAAAGACTTTAAAGAAAACGTCCTGATTGTGAAATACCAAGGAGCATGTGGAACATGCCCAAGTTCCACGACTGGAACACTTGAGGCCATTCGTTCAATTCTTCGTGACGAATTTCACCCCGACATCGAAGTCTATTTAGCGCCTGAAATCTAACTCAATACCCTACCAGGAATGAGGAGTGTAATAGCTCCACATTTTCTCGTGGGGAGAACCCACTTTCGGTTTATACTGATAACTAAACTTACATCTTCCAGGCAAAGAGATAAGGATTGAATCGACTCGACCATTTGTTTTAAGGCCAAATAAAGTTCCACGGTCATGAAGAAGGTTAAACTCAACATACCGTCCTCTCCGGTGAAGCATAAAATCTTCATCATCTTCGGTCCAGTTCTCATTCATTCTATTTTTAACGATAGGAAAATAACTCTCAATAAAATGCTCTGAAAGCCGTTTGACCATTTGGCCATCAATCAGAATATCACCCGTATTGTAATGATCAAAAAAGATGCCACCGATTCCGCGCATCTCAAGACCACGGTGGGAGTTATTAAAATATTCATCACAAGTTTTCTTCATGGGATCGTACTGGGACCCAAGCGCTTTTTTCCAAACTCCATGGAAGGCACTAAAATCATCTTCGTAGGGAAAATAGGGAGTAAGATCAGCTCCACCACCAAACCAAAACTTTTCACCTTGATGAATCATGCGAAAATTGGCGTGGACGGTTGGGACTCGAGGATTTCGAGGGTGAATTATAAGCGAGATTCCTGCTGCCCACATTTCATCACCACTTCCTGGAAGATGCTTGGCAAAAAGTGGATCAATCTTTCCAAAAACACACGATGTATTTACCCCGGCATTTTCAAAAAGAGTTCCCTGAAAGGCACGCGTAACCCCACCACCACCAGGATGACCGGCGTGATCTTGGCGCTGCCAGAGATCTTCGATCATCACGAGTTCAGGATCTAGCTTAAACAGTTCTTGAGTTATTTGATCCTGTAAATGCTTCACGTGAGAATGAAAAAGGAGTTTTGAATCTTCAAGTTGCATGCAATGAATCCTAAGTTACAATAGATGAAACATCTCAAAGGTACCAAAAGTGTTGCTGAAATTCATCTCAAAATCCATGCGTGCAATAGGTGTATTTCTTCTTTTTAGCTACTCAGTGACAAGTATTTTTTTTGGACTCATTGTCAAAGATTTTGACCCCTCATCAGTCTTGGGAAAGGTAGCTGATTATTCTGTCTCATTTGATAATAAATTTTACGATTTTCGAATGAAAAGACACTTAGACCCCAAATTTTTGAGTAATGACATAACCATCATAAATATTGATGACTACTCACTGCAAAAGATTGGATCATGGCCACTTCCTCGTTCAATCCATGCCCAAATGATCAGAAAGTTAAATCACTTTGGCGCTAAGGTCATAGGCCTCGATATCATCTTTCCAGAAAAGTCCCCGGTCTGTGGACAAGTCTCTCCCGATAATGATTTCGCAAAGGCCATCGAAGAGTTTCAGTCCGGTGGAAATCGTATCTATATGGCATACACAATGACTGAGCATTTTGAGGATGCCTATAAAGAAGCCCCAGGGGAAATTTATGATGATGTCGTAGACTCCCAATCCTCTTCATCTTCGAATATGTCCGAAATGAGAGTCTCAAAATATACTTTCCCAACACAGGCCCTGCTAGAGAGCAAAGTTGGTCTTGGATATATTAATAGCAATAACGATAGCGACGGAATTTTTCGTCACTACCCTTTAGTGGCCAATAGCGAGACCATATACTTTGGATCGCTTGGCTACAACGTCTACAATGCGTTTGTTGATAAAAAGCCAAAGGTCCGCATTTCAAATGATGGGACAGGTATTGCAAGTGTTAATGGGAAAGAGATGGAAATTAATAACCGTGGGGAAGTGAAAATCCGCTACAAAGGTGGAATGGAAAATTTCCCCTCAGTCTCACTTCATGATCTGATCTCCTCTAAAGATAATAATGAAGAAATTCGAAAAAAAATCCAAGGTAAAATGATTTTTGTTGGCTCCTCTGCTTTAGGGGCCCATGACTTGAGACCATCGCCGGTAGATTCAAAAATGCCAGGTGTTTTTGCTCATGCCAATATTGCCGAGATGCTAAATCATCAATACTTTTATCAAAAATCCAGTGACTCCGTTAGATATTCTTTGATCATTCTTTTTGTCGTCATGATCTTAGTGCTGCTTTTTCAGCGCTTAGATAATCCATTCCTGGATGTTTTTGGCATTGTTTCAACAATTTTAGGTATCCATTTCTTAGATGAGTACTACTTCCTACCCAATGGATACGAACTTAAACTCTTCTACTGTTATTTCTGTTTTATCGCCACCTACTCCTGGATTACCTTTATTAATTTCATGGAAGCCAACAGAGAGAAAAAACAAATCAAGGGAACTTTTGCTCGATATGTTGCTCCAACGATCGTTGACGAAATGTTAAAAGACCCAGACAAACTCCACGTTGGAGGATTCAAGCGAGATATCACTTGTCTTTTCTCAGACGTAAGAGACTTTACCTCTATTTCAGAGGGGCTCTCTGCAGCTGAATTGGCCCATTCACTAAATATGTATATGGGAAAAATGACTGACATTGTTTTTGATACCAAAGGAACTTTAGACAAATACATAGGGGATGCGATTGTTGCTTTCTGGGGCGCCCCTCTTGAGATTGGAAACCATGCTCAATTTGCCGTTGAGGGTGCAATCAGTATGATGAATATGCTACCAGATATTAATGCCGAATTTAGAAAACTAGGTCGACCAGAATTTAAGGTCGGAATAGGACTTAATTCTGGTGAATGTAACGTTGGAAACATGGGATCAGACCGAATTTTCTCCTACACAGCTTTGGGAGATAATATGAATTTAGGTGCTCGACTTGAGGGCCTATGTAAGTACTACGGCGCAAATATTTTAATCTCTGAATATACCTTGGCACGGATAGACCAGGAAAAGATAAAGATAAGACCTATCGACAAAGTGATTGTGAAAGGAAAAACAACTCCAGTTTCTATCTTTGAAGTCCTTCATAGTTGGCATCCTATGACTCTAGACCCAGAGGCTCATAGTTTTTATATGGCGGCTTGGAACATGTTTCAGAAAAAACAGTTTGCAGGTGCTGTTGAAATTTGCGACCAAATCTTGATGGGCCTTGAAGGCGACATACCAACCAAGCGTTTAAGTGAATTGTGCAAAAAATATGTGAATGATCCTTCACTCGTTCATGAAGACTTTGATATTACCAAAATGACGGAAAAATAATCAGAGACTGATCCAATACCGTAGAGTTTTTGGGTCAGTTTTTTTTGATTCATTTGATTGATCCAAAATGCCGCCGTTTCTAATAATGACTTTTATGGACTGGATATTCGTTTCTTCGCAAGTAAGAAGGATCTTTTCAAGTCCAATTTCACGGCAATACTCTAGGGCCAAAGCAAGCATTTGAGTGGCCACACCCTTACCTCTAAACGCCGACAAGACACCAAAACCTACATGGCCTCCCCTGACTTCAAAGTATGAGTTCAGGTAGTGGCGAACGGAAACTTTTCCGACAATTTGTTCACCAAAAAAAAAGAACAGTGAAGTCGTTGCAACATCTTGGGAGCCTAAGTTTATGCCGTCCCTAGCATCGTTAAGGATCCTTATATAGGATTCAAAATCAAGCCCACCTATGAGTCCATAAATAAGGCTAAGACCAGAGGAGTCCTCCCACTGATCAAGAAAAATATCAAATGCTGCCTGATCACAACTGGCGAGTTCTCGAAGTATCACTTTTTAGGATTATCAAATTTATAATCCTCATCAAAGCACCAATGCTTCCATGAAAGTTTGCGGGAAATGGAACCCTTCTCACCATCTGGTAGATTAGGTTGTGAATAAACGACAATTTCAAGCTTTTTAAGTTTTACATCTTTAACCCATGAAATATTTCTTTCATTCCATTCCCGACATAAATATCCGCCATAATAGCGAGCATAGTCAGTTCTCTCGGAAAGATTTAAGTAGAATTTCCTCCAGTGCTCATTGGGAATCATTCGATAAAACTTTTGATCTTTGATGCTAAAGATATCTCTATCCCCTGTCAGCAACTCGATTTCTGAGCCATCGCTTAGAACTGCTGGGATCTCGACCCAAATATTGTCCATTTTGGGAAACGGAGCAAACATGTTCCATTCTTGGTAAAGGTGTACCCAGCGAGATACATTTTGAAAAAAAGGTGCCTGAATATTCCACTTTTTGATCGTGGTTAAGTTCCACATGAGTAATGTTAAAAACATGAACGCACCAAAAAGCTGATAAACCCAGAAAATCCAAGTAATCGGTTTTTTAACGGATTTAAATTCAAGAAATTGTGAGTATTTACTCAACAAAGGACGATGGGCAGCGATCCATTTATAAATACCAGTCATTGGAACAAAAAGAAAAGACCGACTTAAAAAAGGCACAAGGAACTGAAGAACAGGCGAATGTCTCATCACTTCAAGCATCGCTGAAAAATGAAAAAAGCGCTTTCCGCTTTCATTCACAACGACCCAAGAATTATGTTTAATCATATCTTTTTGTATGTCAGGAACAGTTTGTGTTTCTTTGAGAGAAACGTCAGACAAAAGGAAAAAGTTTTTAATAATGAGCACCATTTTTTCACAAAAACGACATTCCCCATCAAAATAAATGCTTATTTTTCCAAAGTTTTTAAGACGATAAATCTGAGTTAATTTATCCCAAAAAGGTGTCGGAAGAAAAATTAACCACATGACTAGGCATGTCCATGGGAAAACACCAATCTTCATTGTTGCAATAATTCCTAAGTGCAGGCACAGAAAAAGTGCGATTACAACCAAGCGAGCAACCCACCAAAAACGAGCAAAAACGAATGCAAAGACCAGTACAAGTGGACCAAGAAATTCGAGATAAATGGTAAATATCGTTGTGAGTTTAAGGAAAAGTGGAAAATTCCTTAACCATACACCAAACGACGTCGCAAAAATATCAAGTCTAGAAGAAAAGAAAACAGCACTAAAATCTTTGCGCCAAATTGCATGATCTTTAAGAATATAACTGACGTAATATATTACGAAGACCTGAAGAAAAAACATCAAACCCCAAGTCGAGACATGTTCTTCGGGAAGTGGCTCTTTTTCTTTTTTTAGAGCCGAATCGATAGAAAAATATTTGTTTAAGGGGAGAAAAATAGAAATAAAAAGAATAGCTCTTAAAATATCA
>CANFNN010000026.1 GCA_947448095.1 Bacteriovoracaceae bacterium
AAGATTCAAAATCAAAGCCCACTCTTCGCAATCACTGGTGAAACCGGTGCAGGAAAATCGAGCATCTTAAATTCGATTGGGCTGGTTCTATACGGGAAAGTTTATAAATCAAACGTGACTCAAAACGACCTTGTGACCTTAGGGGAAAAAGAAGGCCAAATTGAGTTAATCTTTCAGGCCCAAGGGAAGTATTATCTCGCCTTTTGGCGCGCCAAAGTCAGAAAACAAAATGGCGAACTCTACTCAACTCCTCAACCTGCACAAAGAGAACTCTACACGCTGGAAGGCCAAAGCTTCGAATCTCCCAAGACAATTCTAACCACTCGAACCGAAGAACTTATCAATCTTGATTTTGATCAGTTTTGTAAGTGTATTATTTTAAATCAGGGAGAATTTGCAAAATTTCTTTCAAGCTCCTTCACTGAAAGAAAAGAAATTCTAGAGAAACTGTACCCTGGAGAAATGCTCGAGAGTCTCTCACGGGAACTAAAAAGTGAACTAGACGGACTGCAAAAGCTAAAAAATGACCTGGATATTGAATTATCTGCTCTTAAGGGGGATGGCCCACAAGGCGATGATCTCACCACACTTAAAGACAAATTAGAAGCTGACTACAAGTTACATGAGGGCTGGCTCACCATTTTAGAGTCTATGGACTATCATTTTATCAGTCTTCACTCTTATCATAAAAAGTTTTTGGATTCTCAGGCTAAAATTGAAACTCTTAAAAGTACCCTGACTAAAGAAACGAGTATTTTTAATGATTATCTAAGTGCCACGCAAATTGCGGCCGAAGGTCTTCTGAATGTTCAAAAAGAGCAGGAGAACTCTCTGCCAGGTCTTCAGGAACTATTGAAAACTGAGGAAGGCCTCAGGAATACAATGGAACATAAAGAACAAAACACCAAAGCGCGGGATGAATTTCAAAAACAATGTGATCAATTAGATTTAAGGCAAAACCAGCTAAAACAAAAAGTAAGCCTTTGGGATGAGAAAAATCAGCTGATGATTCAGGCGTTCATCCTTCCTATAATGGATTTAAAAAATCATCTTACATCTTTTGAAGGAATCTTTGACCTTTATGCCAAAAAAGAACTTCTGGAGCAGGAGTTAGCGACAAAAGAAGAAAGATTTAAACAACTTGAACTTCAAGGTAAAGAGGAAGCCAAGGACCTTCAAGAGGTCACTTCAAAAAAAACGTCCTTCGAAGAAGATAAAAAGTCTCTTGAACTCCTTGAGAAAAAGAAAAAAGAACTCACGAAAGCAATTGAAGAAAAACACAGAGCACGCACAAGATGGGATGAATTAAATCTAAAACTCAATGATCTAGGGAAAGAATTAATTGAGCTCGATAAAAAAGCCATCCTTTCGGCAAGTGAGCTTGTCCAATACCAGCAAGACCACCTCCCCATTCAAACGACGATAAAACTTCAAAACCTTTTAGATGCGGTGGAGACTTGTCTCAACCACCCAAGCTTAGAAGAAAATCAGGCGTGTCCAGTGTGTAAATCTCCTTTGAGTGATCTCTCAATTCAAGGATTACGTTCACAAATGGAAAAAACAGATTTTTCCCTCCTAAAATCAAAAGAATTGGAACTGTCTCGCCTTATCATGAAAAAAGAATCAGAAATCCTGCAAATTAAAGATAGGGGCCAGACTCTCAAAGAGGACCAATCTCAAAAGACAAAGGAGATTGAAGACTTAAAAGAGGGAGTAAATAGAGAATTAGCGAATCCAGAAACCCTAGAAGATGAATTAAAAGAATCTCAGAAAAAAGTATGGGAGCAGGAAAAAATTCTTAAAGATGAAGAACGCTTAACTCAAGCCTTAAAGAGAACACGTGAACAATACGTGGCTTTAAAAAATGAGCTCGCTAAAAAGAGCGAATTAAAAGCGATTACTGATGCTGAGCTCACAAGCCTTACCTCTGGTATGAGTTTCATGAAAGATCTAAATTTTGAAAGCATTACCCTTCTTAAGAATGAATCTCGAAAACTGGCCAGTCTGATTGATCATGAAGGTCAGGGAGAGAAACTGACTCAAGAAGGAAATTACCTCCAAGAAAACATCAAAGAAGCCAAATCTGGCCTCCTGAAGGTGATTGGCCTAATTTCAGAGATTGAAATGAGAATATCAAACTTGTCGTCTACCCTGGCCAAAGAACTCAAGGGAAAAAAAGCTTCAGACCTCATAAGTGAACTGTCTTTACGAGTAAAAGAAAAAGCCGATTCACTGAACACAAGAGAGAGAGAACTTAAATCTCAAGAACTAAAACTGAAAGAATCTCAAAGTCGCCTCTATACTTTAGATGAATTACTCAAGGACATTGATCTTCAATTTACTAAAGAGATTCATGAACTCCGAGCATTATCAAAACCTACTCTTCCTCGTATAACTCTTGAATTAAGGACATTGGTTGAAAAACTAGAAAACCTTTCCTTAGAACTTGATAGCTCCGAAGCTCTTTTTATACCTTTGATGGACCTGATCTCGTCACAAAAGATCCTCTATAAAGAAAAAACTTCTGAACTTAAAATGAGCTTTGCATCAGTGAGAGCTCGACTTGAAGACTGGGAAAAGCGCCAAGACCGAATTACGCTTTTGCTTTTAAAGTCTCAAGATCTGACTCAAAAGCTAGATCGTCGGGCCCGTCTCTATGAGGTTTTGGGTAAAGATGAGTTGAGAACTTTTGTTCTCAGTTTGGTGGAAGAAAACCTGATCACTCAAACCAATGATGAGCTTCAAAAGCTTTGTCAGGGAAGATACGAAATAGTCCACCAGTCACGCCGGATGAAACTCACTCCTGAGTTTTATATTTTGGATAAATTTCGCGAAGGGGGGCTGAGAAAAGTTTCAACTCTCTCTGGTGGAGAAACTTTCATGGTTTCTTTGGCGATGGCACTCGGCCTAGCCGAGATGACCAGAGGTAAGGCAGAAATTGATACTCTATTCATCGATGAAGGCTTTGGAACTTTAGATCAGGAATCATTGGAAGATGTATTGGATATGTTAAAACAAATCCAAACCCGGGGTCTCATGGTGGGAATTATTTCTCACGTTAAAGCACTTACCAATGCCTTACCAGTCAACCTTCAGGTCACTAAAAAGCAGGACGGCACTTCAAGTGTCGCAATCCTTTATAATTAAGGTTCTATTTTGACTTGAGTGAACATGTGCCATCTTGCAGGCAATCTAACTGAATACCAAGAGAGCGCAGGGTTCTGGTAAAAAACCCAGGCAGTTTATCAAGCGTAATGCAAGAGACGCCGTTATGAAAAATCTCGTTGATCCTTCCAGAGTTTCCATATTGGTCAACAATCCTCTTTCCTACACAAATATTTTCGACACATCGGTACCCCTTACCTAATGAGGTAATCGGACGAATGTAGCTATTATCAGGATAGGCATCGAGAATGATCTCGATCGTTTGATTAGAATAGAGGCGTAGCACGTCACCTGTGTTGCCATAATGATCCACAACTCTATCGCCTGGTCGAAATGAAACACCAAAAGCAGAAGAAACGAACAAAGAAAAAAAGAGTAAACTGAAAAATTTCAAGAGATGATCCTCAAAACAATTAATTAAAAATCTTCGCTGCTGCAAGCGAGAAGAGAAAAAGCAAAATCCCAATAACGACGGGGGTTATAACTGCATATTTGTTCTTATTCATCCCGCTAGATTAAGCTAAAACGATATAAATTCAATGTCTACGATGGGTAAATGTCTAACAAAAGCTAGCAGTCTAGTTAAGATTTTCTGAACATGCTTTCAAAATAGCTGGAGTCATTTTATCCATTGTTTTGTCTGCTACGCAAAAACAAAAAGCATTCAAGGATCTGAGGCCCATATTATTGACTTGTTTTTGCGAAGCCGTCTGCATGCAAGTGCCAAAAGTCTGAACCCATTTTGCAGGATTTAAATTTTGAAAAGGAGCAAATTTAAGCAGGTCTTTTTTCCCTTCCGTAAAAAAACGCTCACAAGCATCTTTTGATCTAAAGTAAGGAAAAATTTTTCCATCTGGGCACTTGAAAAAGCTGCCTATCACAATACGAGTAGCATCTCTTAAATAGTCACAATCTTTCCCATATTGGCTTCGCAAGTGGGCGTTCACATCATCCACAGTTGTCTTCGTTTCTACGCAGATAAGCTTCTCATTTCTTTCCCAAAGGTTTTGGGCCAAAGAGGTTTCAGCGTAAAAAAAAGTGGCAAGCATTAAGAAAACTTTCATTTCGCTTCAACTTTGATGTGGATCACTCGGTTTGAATGAACTTTAGACTGCACGTACAAACAGTTGGTGGTGCCAGAGGAAATACCTGAAAGGTCACTGATTAAATTAAGGCTACTTGTTTGAGGGCCAAGATTAGTTTGATAAATGGCATCTCCCTCTCTTAGACCAATCAAATAGTAAATTGAATCCTCAGGCATATTGGAAAAACGCCAGATACTCTTTCCACTCTCCTGACTGTGCTCCTCACGGATTTTGGCGTCACTTAAAAAATGGGAGACATTGCCTTGAATAAGGTCCGCCTGTTTTTGAGTCAACACAATATAATCTGTGGCTTCCGGGCAAATCGGTTGCATTGGTTTTGAGGCACAAGAAATAAAAAAGGATAGAATGAAGAGAGCGGTAAAAGGTTTCATTGAATTTCAACAAACATCTGAGTCCAATAAATCGACCCCTTGTCATCCTGAGAAATTCCAAGAGCAGTATGGGTATAGAAAGGATTTTCAATTTCTTGTCTGTGTTCGGGCGACTTAAGCCAGGCCTGCAGAAGAAGTTTTATGTTCTTTTGCTTCATTCCTACAATTTCACCACAGTTATTCACATCACCTAGACGACTTTCTAGACGACGACATCTAGAGGCAAAACCAAGATGGCCGAAAGGCCTTGAGTGAATCGCCATGCTAAAAGAATGGGCCTTTGCCACTTCCTCAATATAGGAATGGTAAATCAGCGGGGTAAGTCCTAATCCGATGCGATGATTATTGACTAGGATTAAGTAATCCTGATTGAGATGAAACGTATCGACTTCCTGAGATTCTTGTTGGGTGGACGTATGAGATGTTTTCTTTTTAACAAAGCCCCGGCCACAAGAAGTGACAAGACTCAAAAGAATCACGAGTAAAAACATTTTAATCATTTCTTAATTCTTTCTAGTCGAGAAAGATGTGTCAAAAGCAGAGCGTCAACTGTAAGAGAAGTTCAGTTAAATTAGGTATTCAGCAGGTTTTTTTCTCCTCTACACTATCTCTACAAGGATGGTTTATGCACTCACTTCTAATAGTCTTAGGTTTACTCGTCTCGGCCACAAGCTTTGCTCTGCCTCATTTAGACTTAGAAATGAGCTCCGAAGAATATCGCCTTCACTTAAAAGATCTTTCTCAAAAAAAATCACTCGGTCCGGATGATCCTTCAATTGCTGCCTCAATCAAGCTCGGGGAGCGATTAAGCCAGTGGATTGCAAAAATCAATTCCTCTCGTCCCACTGATTCTGCCATTCGCTTAACCTCGGCCCTCACTCGTCGTGGCGTGCCGATAGCAGCGCCCAGCATTTACTCTCCCTCAATCATCAAGGCCGGTGCAGAAAAGATTTTGGCAGATTTTCCACAAGCCATGAGGTCGGTGATCACTTCCGATGAGGAGCTTCCGGCAACGACTGGAATTGATGATGAGACCTTTATCAAAAATGCTCGTTTACTAGATAGAAACTATCAAAGTGCTGCTCGCTACAAATCAGTAAATGCTTACCGAATGGAATACGTCGCAGCGGCTTCTGAAGATGTTCGAGGCTATTACTACTTAACTCAAAACAAGATCGGAAAAGAAGAACTAAAAGAAGTAACTTCGATTTCAGAGGATCAGGTCAATCCTATAAAGGATGCCCTGAGTAAGATCTGTTTAAATGCTCATTCAGATACGCTTGAGAACTGTCGTAAAAAAGTAGAATCTGCGTTTTCTAAAAACTCACTCGCAAACTTTTACTCCAAATATTTCCCAGGAGCAGAAAAAAACTGGAATAAATTTTTCCTCATCCCTGCTAATGGTCGCCGATCAGATGTCCAGTGGACTGATGCCATAATGACCGTTCCTTTCAACACCCCTTCAATTGCTAAATTTCTTCCCTACCTTCAGGACAATATTGAAGATGAGTTTCGTTTTGGTAACTGGAATTTAAAAATGAATTTCGGAACTTTCAACGATGGGCCAAGGCTAGTGTTTCAGGCCGGAGTCGTTCCCCATGTTGATGGTCTCGGTGGGAATCAAATTGTCATGGATTCAAATCAACCGATTGAAGAGTACGAATCAAAATGGACCATCCGGCATGAATATGGTCACGTCTTAGGACTTCCCGATTGCTATCATGAATTCTATGACACGAACCTTGAGGCTTACGTCAATTATCAACTCGATACAACTGATCTCATGTGTAGCCGTGCCGGCAACATGAAAGAACGTATATACACTGAACTTAAAAAGGCTTACGGTAAATAATGAAAAATCTCATCCTTGCGACTCTTTTACTTGCTTCAAATGCTTTCGCTCACGAAGAGCATGATTGGAGACAAGATTACATGGCGTATCTCTCAGTTCAGTATGACTTGCCAATGAGCTACGAGAAAACGACCAAAACTCAATTCGCAACCAAACGTTTGGATATGGCCTTCTTCAAACAGAAGCTCATTACTCTTTCAAGCACAACTGATAGACGCACAACTGATAATCTTGATATTGCTCGCCAGTTTTTAAAATCAGAATATGAAAAAATTGGTTTTGAAGTACGTTTTGAAAACTTTGGAGGCGGATCAAATTTCGTCGCTGAAAAGAAGGGAGCCACTTCACCAGAAAAAGTCTTAATTCTTTCTTCTCACATCGACTCAGTTAGATGCAAAGGGGCCAATGACAACGGAACAGGGACTATTGGTCTATTAACCGTGGCACAAGAACTTGCCAAAAATAACTATGCCTATACAGTTCGAGTTGTCGGTTTTGATAAAGAAGAAACTGGTCTAGTTGGATCTGATGCCTACGTGGCCTCTCTCCAGTCAAAAGCCAACATCATTGGAAACATCAATTTTGAGATGATGGGTTTTAATTCTCGTAAAGATGGAAGCTTCCACGTGATTGATTGCCAAAAGGCAACTTCAGTTGCTCTGACCAATGAAATCAGATCTTCTATTGCAAATCTTGGTCTTCCCCTCACGATTGTCAAGGCCTGCACAGACAGAAGTGATCATGCATCTTTTTGGCGCCATGACCTTCCTGCAGTGGTGATTTCAGAGAATTTTTTTGGTGGTGATGCGGATCCTTGCTATCACGCTAAATGCGATATCGTGGATGAGCGTCTAGATTACGGCTACATGGGTAATATTCTAGAAGCTGTCTTAGATGCTTCTGAACATCTGCTGAAATAAATTTCCCTGGTGCAAAATGCACCTCTAGTCAAAAAGGTTCAGGCCTTAGTATTCAAAAGGAATGCTAAAGCCTAGTTACCATCTCCACCTTGATGCGGCCTTGTTGCCAATTTCCCTCATGAATAAATTAATCCATGAGGGTGGATTCCAGTGGGATGATTTTCCTCATCAGTTGGTGATTGAGGGAGAAAACTATTCTGCTCGGCACATGACTAAGTACCTTTATGCTCCCATAACACCTAATGAAGTCAAAAAAGAATGCCTCAAGCTTAAGAGCTGGGTTGAGGAATCAACTTTTAAAGGGCTTATTCAGTGCGAATTTATTATGGAAGAAAGTCACTGGACTGGTTTTAAGGTTGTTCAGAAAGAAGTAAGTCCTCCTTTTTCTATCAACTCAAGAATGCTGACGTCGAAGCGAGGTGATCGTTTCAAAAAACATGAACTTCATCTCGAGCTGATCAAGTCTAGAACTTCTGAGCGCATCATCCAGGCCTTAATAGGCTGTGGGATGCACATCCTTGAGAATGAAGACGAAATAACCTTTACCTGTTGCGGTGATTCACGAGAACTTTTAAAAATTCGTGCCCTGCTGAATTCCTTTATGAGCAAACATTCAGGGGAAATATCAGGAAAACTAACCTATGAAGCCACCGCTTTTTGGAGTTTACACGGGCTTAGGCCAGAGTCTCTGCCACAAATCGTTGACCGGGTGAAAGTGCTGCAGTAAATTTAAATCCATGTCACGTTACCTTATTTTGATTTTGATCATTTTGACCTCGCTTTGCACCAATGCTTTTGGTGAAACTGTTTCTTTCTACAATCAAGGTCGACTCTTTAAATTAATTTCCCCTAAAGGAAAAAATCAAAAAAAACCACTTCTCTTGCTCCTTCACGGATGCAAGCAAAGTGCTGATACGATTCTTGAAGGCACTGGACTTAAAGAAGAAGCCCTGAAGCGTGATTTTTTTCTTTTGGTTCCTGAACAGTCGGCCATGATGAATAATGATCACTGCTGGAACTGGTTTTATTCTTTTGAACAAGTCCGAGGAAGCCTGACTGAAATGAGCTCAATCATTTCGGCGATTGAGGTTTTAGGTAATTCCTACTCTATCGATCGAACAAAAATCTATGCTGCGGGCATTAGTGCTGGTGGGGCCATGGCCCACAATCTTTTGGCCTGTTATCCTGATTATTTCTCTGGAGTCGCGATTCATTCAGGCCTCACGTACAAAACAGCAGAAAATATTTTTGAAGCACAAACAGTTCTCACTTCAACTGATCAAAAAGATCCTGAGTACTTAGGATCCAGGGCCTATGCTTGTGGCCAAACTTCAGGTAAGGCCCGCGTCCTCAAAAAGATTCTGATTATTCATGGCCTAGATGATAAACGAGTACCTTCACTCCATGCCGACTTAATGAGCTCCACTCAAGAAGTCATGAGTGATCTTTTAGACGATAACATCATCAATCATTCAGACTCTCCCCAGATCTATGAACAAACAACCAATTTTGCCAACGGTTACAAAGCCTTTATCACTGACAAAAACTATAAGTCCTTTTCAGAGAGAAAAATCCTGATTAAGGGCCTTAAGCACGCTTGGGGTGGTGGAAAACCTATCTCCATAAATTTTGACCCCGCCGCTCCTTCAAGTAATGCATTCATTTTCAATTATTTTAATCTGTAAAAATTAAGGTTCGTTATGTTAGGTCTATTCGGTTTGATCATTTCTCTCAGTGCCCTCATTTATTTTGCCTACAAGGGAGTCAATGTTCTTCTCCTGGCACCCCTTTGTGCTCTCATTGCAGTTCTCTTTCAACCAGATCTCATGGGTTCTGCCTCTCAAGGAATTTTGCTCACTCAGTACACGCAAGTTTTTATGACGGCCTTATCTAAGTATGTTCTCCAATATTTCCCGGTCTTTTTACTGGGAGCGATTTTCGGAAAACTCATGAATGATTCTCGTGCTGCTGAAGTCATAGGAATGGGAATCTCTAAAAAGCTGGGCTCTCATCATGCGATTTTGGCAACGGTTTTAGCGTGCGGGATTCTGACCTATGGAGGAGTTTCTTTATTTGTGGTGGCGTTTTGCGTTCTCCCAATTTCAGTCACTCTGTTTGAGCAAGCAGGAATTCATCGCCGCTATATTCCCGGCTCAATTGCTTTGGGATCATTTACATTCACGATGACCGCCCTGCCCGGCACACCCGCCATTCAAAATGCGATCCCTATGCCTTTTTTTGGAACCACGAGTTTTGCCGCTCCCATTCTTGGCTGCATCGCCGGTCTCATCATGTTCGGTCTAGGAATGATGTGGATGAAATACAATTCCAAAAAAATCCCTGCCGAAATCAAACTCTCCGAGATTAAAATCACTGAGGGACTCAAGCCCTCTTTTCTTTTAGCACTCACACCGCTACTCATTGTCATCATTGGAAATTTTTTGTTTTCAGAAATTTTAATTCCTAAGTGGGACGCAACTTTTCTTGAAGCAGGCTTTAATGTTTCTCTCAGTGCGGTTAAGGGTTTATGGGCAATCATTATTTCAATTACAGCGGCGATTTTGTTTATTCTTGTCTTTTTCAGGAAGTATTCTAAAAACTTTGTTCAAAGTCTCAATGAAGGAACAATGGGCTCTCTTCTTCCTATTTTTAATACCGCTTCAGAAGTGGGCTATGGTGCAGTGATTGCGGGTCTGGCCTCTTTTAGTATTTTAAAAGACCTGATTCTGAATCTATCCCCATCCAATCCTTTAATCTCTGAGGCCGTGGCAATCAACTTGCTTGCTGGGATTACAGGATCTGCTTCGGGGGGAATGAGTATTGGTCTGCAAATTTTGGGTGGAAAATATTTAGAAATGGCCCAGCAACTTAATATTTCGCCAGAGCTGCTTCACCGGGTAGCAACTTTGAGTTCAGGAGGCTTTGATACTCTCCCGCATAATGGAGCTGTCATTAGCCTACTCACAATCTGTGGGCTGACTCACCGTGAATCGTATAAAGATATTTTTATGGTTGCAGTGGCCATACCGGTCGTAGCCACAATCGCAGTGATTACTCTTGGAACAATGTTTGGTAGTTTTTAAACTACTGGCCCATTCCCCATCCACCAGACATGGAGAAGGCTTCGCCAGTTATCGTTGCCGCTGCATCAGAGATAAAATAATTCACCATGCCGGCAACTTGCTCCGTTGTTGTAAATTTCTTGATACAAGCTGGCTTCAGCATAATCTCAGAGGCCACGTCTGCTTCAGTCATTTGATTAAGTTCTGCTTGTTTAGAGAGTTGCTGGCGCATGAGCGGGGTATCAACAAATCCCGGGCAAATGGAATTCACAGTAATATTGAACTCGCCTAGTTCCAAGGCCATCACTTTTGAAAGACCAAGAACGCCGTGTTTGGCGGCCACGTAGGCGGCTTTATAGGGACTGGCGACTTTGCCGTGAATACTTGAAACATTTATAATTCTGCCCCAACCATTTTTTTTCATGCCTGGGATCATCACCTTTGAGCATAAAAAAGTTCCAGTTAAAAGAATAGAAATCAATTGATTCCATTTCTCTAAAGGAAATTCATCCACTGGAGATAAAAACTGAAGACCACAGTTATTAATAAGAATAGTGGGTTCACCATATTGGCTTTGTGTTTGGGAGAGTGCCGCTTTAACGGCTTCTTCACTCGTGACGTCACAGCGAACAAATGGGACGTCCTCTTTCGGAGGATTAATATCCCAACTGATCGCCTTAAAACCTTGAGCAGTCAGCTGATGAATAATCGCCAGCCCGATGCCACTTGATCCACCAGTAACGACGGCAACCTTCATTTAAAACTCTGCATTTTTAGGAGTTCTTGGAAACGGAATCACATCTCGAATATTCGACATGCCCGAAATGTACATCACAGCTCGCTCAAACCCGAGACCAAAGCCCGAGTGAGGAACTGATCCATATTTACGAAGATCAAGATACCACCAATAGTTTGTAGGATCCATCTTCAGATCAGTCATGCGCTTAGTGAGCTTCTCATAAGAATCTTCCCGCTGAGAGCCACCAATCAGTTCTCCGACTCCAGGAACGAGAACGTCCATGGCGCGAACAGTTTTTCCGTCTTCATTCATTTTCATATAAAAAGATTTAATCTCTTTCGGATAATCAGTCACAATCGTTGGACGCTTAAAGTACTGCTCGGCCAAAAAGCGCTCATGCTCAGTCTGCAGATCAATTCCCCATGAAACAGGGTATTCAAATTTATGCGTTTTAGAAACTTCCTGAAGAATTTCAACCGCACTTGTATAGGTCACAGTTTCAAAAGGTGAATTCAAAACGTGCTCAAGAGTTTTTAAATTTTCTGGAGCGTATCTTGCGGCCAGAAATTCTAGTTCCTCCGGGCACTGCTCCATTGATCTTTTAATTAAATGTTTCACGTAGCTAGTAGCAAGTTTGGCATTATCCTCTAAAGTCGCAAATGATGCCTCTGGCTCCACCATCCAGAACTCTGAAAGGTGACGAGCAGTGTTTGAGTTTTCTGAGCGAAAAGTGGGACCAAAGGTATATACGCGGCCTAGTCCTCCTACAGCAAAGGTCTCTGCTTCTAGTTGACCAGAAACGGATAAAAAGGTTTCACGCCCAAAGTAATCTTTTGTGAAATCAATCGCCCCTTTATCATTTTTAGGCAGCTTATCTAACGGCAAAGTAGAAATGCGAAACATTTCTCCCGCACCCTCGGCATCTGAAGCAGTGATAATGGGAGTGTTAAGATAAATAAAACTCTCATTTGTGAAAAACTCATGTGTTGCCTGGGCCAGAACGTGACGAAGACGAAAAACCGCAGAAAATGTATTTGTTCGAGAGCGCAAATGCGCAATCTCTCTCAAATACTCAAGCGAGGTTTCTTTTTTCTGAAGTGGATAGTCTTCAGTATTTAAGCAAAAAGTATGAACGCGGGTAGCTTGCATCTCAACTGGTTGTTTACCTTGAGAGGCGACCAGTAAGCCTTCGACCTCAACTGATGAGCCCAAAGTCAATTTGATCACGTCTTCATAATTAGTAAGTGTACCATCAACAATAATTTGAAGATCTTTTTGAGTGGTACCGTCATTTAAAACCAGAAATGAAAATTTCTTCGACTGACGAAATGACTTAACCCAACCCTTAACAATAATCGTTTGATCAACAGGTTTGGTTTCATAAACTTTTTTAATTAAAAGATAATCACTCATTATTTATCTCCAAAAATTTGTTTCTTAATTTCTTGAGTCTCGCTGAACTTAAGACGAGGACCGAACTGAGAAACCACTTTGCTCGCTGCTAAAGAGGCCAGTTTTCCGGCCGAAGCATGAACATGGTTATGAGTCAGGGCATACATAAACGCCCCGGCATACATGTCGCCTGCACCATTTGAATCCACTGCTTTCACTGCGTATGGTTCAATATCAATAAAAGTGACTCCGTCCCAAATCATGGCACCGTTTTCACCAAGAGTGATCACGAACGTTTTCGCCACTTTTTTAAGAGCTTCACGAGCGGTGAGAATGTCTGAAGAGTCTGTGTAATGGATGGCCTCTGATTCGTTACAAAAAAGAAGATCAACACCACTAGGGCCAATCATTTCTTGAAGTCCGGCCTTGAAGAATTTCACCATGTTCACATCTGAGAAAGTCAGCGCCGTTTTTACACCTGCGGCTTCTGCCACTTCTCTCGCCTTAATGGCGGCCAATTTTCCAGAGGGAGACGCTACTAGATAGCCTTCCATGTACATATATTTTGAATTTTTAATCGCCGTAGCATCGACTTCATCGGTGCCAATCGAAGCCGTGATGCCTAAAAACGTATTCATCGTTCTTTCAGCGTCAGTGGTAATCATCACGAGACATTTTCCAGTGGTTCCTGAATGACGATTATGTGTTTCAAGATTTGAGTCCACTCCGTTGTCTTGAAGATCTTGAAAATAAAAATTTCCGATTGGGTCTGAAGCAATCTTGCAAGAGTAGAATGATTTAGCACCAAACTGGGCAACAGCAATAATGGTATTGGCAGCTGAACCACCACATTGTTGTTTTTTAGGATTTCCACCCAGAGCATCCAAAAGTTCATTTTGGCGATCTTCATCCACTAAAGTCATCAGACCTTTATCGATCTTATATTTTGCTAAGAATTCGTCGCTGACTTCGAACTCCATATCAACCAAAGCGTTGCCAATGGCGTAGACGTCATATTTTGTGGTCATGATCACTCCTGAATTGAAAGAACTCTTAATGTAAGGGATTTAACCTGAAAAATACACATCATATCTTGTCGCCTTTCCCTCAAATTTAATTTTGGGGACTTCTCCCAGCTCGACCGACAAACGGGGGCGTTTAACCACTAGTCTTTTGGGATTTAGCTCGCGGGCCCGGCGAAAAACATTAAGTGCATCTTGGTCCTGACCGACAAAACTTCGAAATATACGCATCTCTTTTTTGGGCAAAGCTCGTGCATTTGCGTCCTCAAACATGGGATCAAAAAATACTACGTCTGGAATATTTTTTTGCGCCAGATAACTCTCGGCATCCATGGGAATAAAAGTCAGACAATTGACTGCTGGGTGATGGGCATTATTGAGAGCACTCTGAATCAAAAAAGCAATCACAGGGTGACGCTCAAGCGTAATCACTTCACAGCCAAAACTTAAAAATAAAAGAGTATCCCCTAATAATCCCCCGGTAAGATCAAGAATTTTAGGCCGAATGCCCGGCTTGACCCCTACCGCCCGGGCCAGAAGCTCTTTGACAATAGAGGAGCGTTTAAAAAATTCATCATGCCGCTCGAGTTCTTGATCAATCTGAATCCCGATGGGCCTTTCTTTGGGATCATCCGAGTGAAGCCAGTACTGCCCATTTATCCATTCTAAAGTGAGAAAAAGTCCCTCACTTTCACAATAATTATTTAGCCGTTGGAAATCTGACGTCTCAAACGAAAGAGCTCCCCCTATAACTTTTAAATTCATGAGGCATATTAGTGAAATGTTTAAAAAAAGTCGACTTTGACTTAGTGCATTTTTATGTCTTATCTCTTAACATTCCTTTTTCTCGGGTCTAACATACCACCACACACATTTGCTTCTACCCGATAAGGAATATCTATGAAGAATTCGCTCGCGCCACTTAATTACCACCCTGAAAAATTAGAAAGAGAACTAAAACTATTTTATATCGGTGCAGATAAGAATGACATTCAAGAGATGCTCAAAGAAGTGGGCCTAAAAACTCTGGAAGATCTTTATGCCCATATTGGTGACGATGTGAAAATGGTATCAATACCGATGAATAAACACATGAGTTATGAAGAACTGATTGCTCACGTAAACGAGCTCTCTCATAAAAATAAAATTAAATTGTCTTTTCTAGGTGATGGTCTTCCTCAGTATAAAGTCACTGATGTTGTAGGCCCGATCTGTGACATTCGTGGTCTGACCACGGCGTATACTCCTTATCAACCGGAGCGCTCTCAGGGAACACTTCAAACACTTTGGATTTATCAATCCCTTATTGCTCAGCTCACTGGTTTTGAAGCGATTAATGCCTCTCTTTATGACCGTTCAACTTGTTTGTTTGAGGCCATGAACTGTGCTCTTCGTTTGGTGAAAGATTCAACCACCATGATCGTTGCGGCAACTCTCTACCCAGGGGATCTCGAAGTTATCGAGACGTATGCTCGTGAAACAAATCTTAAACTTTTGAAAGCTCCTGTGAATGCTCAAACGGGTCGCTTAGATATGGATGCTCTGAAACGTATCCTTAATACCACTCCTCAAATTGCTGGAGTTGCCTTTCCTCAAGTCAACAATCTTGGAAATATTGAGCCCGTGGATGAAATCGTTGATATTTGTTCAAACCACAATATTAAATCTATTGCAGTGATTGATCCCATGTTACTTGGACCATCTGGACTCAAGCCGCCAGTCAAGTTCGGTAACCGCTCTCAGGGCGCAGATATGTTTGTCGCTGAAGGGCAACACTTAGCGATCGGTCCCAACTTTGGGGGCCCAGGCCTTGGGATTTTCGGCATTCGCTATAACGATCAAGACAAACTCTCTATCCGGTCTACAGCTGGTCGCTACATTGGGAAAACGACTGATCTTAAAGGTCGTGAGTGCAAAGCGCTCATCCTTTCAACCCGTGAGCAACATATTCGCCGTGAAAAAGCGACTTCAAACATTTGCTCGAACCAATCATTTATTGCGACTTTGGCCGGAGCTTCGATGCTGGCCCGTGGAGATGAGGGTTTTGAAGCGACTCTTCAAACTTCTCGCTCACTTGCTGTCAAAGCCGCAGAGGCGTTGTCTCAATTTGAAGGAGTGGACGTTCGTTTTAGAGCGACCTCATTTTTTAACGAATTTACTTTAAAGCTTCCTGTCGACACGCAAGGCTTCATCCATAAAGCTTCCGCTGCAGGGATTCAAATCGGAGTCGATGTCTCAAATCGCCATCCAGAAATCCAAGGCGAGAATCTCCTTCTCATGAGTTTCACAGATATTCACTCAGAAGAGGACGTAGAAACCTTAATTAAGTTTTTTGAAACTCAATTTGAGAAGAACAAGCAAGGAGTCTCAGTTCCTAAGATTCAATCAGTTCTTCTTCGAGACGCGGCCCCTGAGATTCCTAAGATTTCTAAAAAAGATTTAGTTCATTACTATGAAAAACTAGGCAAACAAAATCTTTCTCCTGATGACGGGATTTATCCTCTTGGTTCGTGTACCATGAAATACAATCCTTATATCAATGACTATGCGGCTTCTCTCAAAGGCTTCACTGACATTCACCCTCAAGCACCTCTAGAAGATATTCAGGGCTCGCTTGAAGTGTTGTATGAAATCCAGGAAATGTTTAAAGCGATAACTGGCCTTCCAGGTGTGACGACTCAGCCAGTGGCCGGGGCACAAGGCGAGCTCGTAGGAATTAAAATGTTTCAGGCCTATCACCGTGACCATGGTGAAGCAGAAACAAGAAACGTGCTGATTATTCCTCGCTCGGCTCACGGAACGAACCCTGCCACCGCCACCATGGCCGGATATGAGTCTAAAACAATTGATGGAAAGATTTACGGAATCTACACAGTTGAAGCTCTCGCCAATGGTGAAATGAATCTTCAGCAGATTAAAGATTTTCTCAAAACCGATGGTCACCGCGTGGCCGGTGTGATGGTGACAAATCCTAATACTGCAGGAATTTTTGAATCTCAATTTAAAGAAATGAGTGAACTCATTCACGCAGTTGGTGGCCTCGTTTATATGGACGGCGCCAACATGAACGCGATTGCCGGGATAATTGATCTGGATAAACTGGGAGTCGATGCAGTTCATAACAATCTTCATAAAACCTGGACCATTCCTCACGGAGGTGGTGGACCGGGAGATGCCATAGTTGCTGTTTCTCACCGCTTGATGGATTTCTTACCGGGAATTCAGGTCGTGAAAAAGAACAATCAATTTGAAATGGAGAAGCC